>NZ_JBEYVJ010000005.1:0-67642 GCF_040643935.1 Kitasatospora sp. NPDC047058
GCGCGGGCGGGGTCAGCCCGTCAGTTCGGCGGCGACCAGCTCCGCGAGCTGGACGGCGTTGAGCGCGGCGCCCTTGCGCAGGTTGTCGTTGGAGATGAACAGCGACAGGCCGTTCTCCACCGTCTCGTCCACCCGGATCCGGCCGACGTAGCTCGGGTCCCGGCCGGCGGCCTGGAGCGGGGTGGGGATGTCGCTCAGCTCGACGCCGGGGGCGCCGGTGAGCAGCTCGACCGCGCGCTCGGGGCTGATCGGGCGCTCGAAGCGGGCGTTGATCTGCAGCGAGTGGCCGGAGAAGACCGGGACGCGCACGCAGGTGCCGGCCACCTTGAGCTCGGGGATGCCGAGGATCTTGCGGCTCTCGTGGCGGAGCTTCTGCTCCTCGTCGGTCTCGTTGGAGCCGTCCTCCACGATGGAGCCGGCCAGCGGCACCACGTTGAAGGCGATCGGGCGCTTGTAGACCTTGGGCTCGGGGAACTCGACCGCGGAGCCGTCGTGGGCGAGCGCGGCGGCGCCGTCCACGACCTTGGCGGCCTGGTCCTGCAGCTCGGCGACGCCGGCCACGCCGCTGCCGGACACGGCCTGGTAGGTGGAGACGATCAGCGCGGCGAGGCCGGCCTCCTCGTGCAGCGGGCGCAGCACCGGCATGGCGGCCATGGTGGTGCAGTTCGGGTTGGCGATGATGCCCTTCGGCCGGTCGGCGATGGCGCCGGGGTTGACCTCGGAGACGACCAGCGGGACCTCGGGGTCACGGCGCCAGGCGGAGGAGTTGTCGATGACGACCGCACCGGCCGCGGCGACCTTGGGGGCGAGGGCCTTGGAGGTGGTGCCGCCGGCCGAGAAGATCACGATGTCCAGGCCGGTGTAGTCGGCCGTGGCCGCGTCCTCGACGGTGATCTCGGTGCCCTGCCAGGGCAGCGTGCGCCCGGCCGAGCGGGCCGAGGCGAACAGGCGCAGCTGCTCCACCGGGCCCAGTCCTCCGGGACGGCCGGCCCGCTCCGCCAGGATCTCGCGGACGACGCCGCCGACCTGGCCGGTGGCCCCGACAATGCCGATCTTCATTCCGACTACTCCTCTTGATGTCGCTGGTCACAGCCGCACTCCGCCCATCATGCCTTGCCACCGGGGTGGCGCGACCTGGTATTCCACGGTGTGAGAGGGCCCGACCCGATCAGTGGTCCAGACCAGTGGCCAGTTCGAGGGCGCGCGCCACCTCCACCGGGCCGGCCGGCAGCAGCGGCAGCCGGACGTCCGGGGTGGGGATCCGGCCCTGGGCGTGCAGCACGCCCTTCACCACGGCCGGGTTCGGCGCGGCGAAGGCGGCGGCCGCCAGCGCGGTCAGCCGGTGGCCCAGCGCGCGGGCCCGCGGGACGTCCCCGTCCTCCCAGGCGGCGGCCAGTTCCACGAACCGCGCGGTGGCCAGGTGGGCGGAGGCCAGGATGCCGCCCGCGCCGCCGAGCGCCAGCAGCGCCGGGAGGAAGGCGTCCTCCCCGGACAGCACCGCGAAGCCCTCGGGCCGGCCGGCCAGCAGTTCCACGGCGGCCTCGTCCAGCCCGCCGGTCGCGTACTTGACGCCCACCACGCCGGGCACGGCGGCCAGCTCCAGCAGTGCGGCGGCCGACAGCTGCTGCCCGGTCCGGTACGGGATGTGGTAGACGACCAGCGGCACCGAGCTCGCCTCGGCCAGCGCCCGGAAGTACGCGACCGTCCCGGCCTCGCCCGGCCGGACGAAGGACGGCGGGGTGACCAGCGCGGCCGCCGCCTCCGGCACCCGGGCGCGGAGCCCGGCCAGTTCCTCGGCGGCCGCCCGGGTGTCCGGACCGCCCGCGCCGACCAGCAGCCGACCGCCGCGCCCGGCGCAGACGGCCGCGCAGACCTCGACCACGGCGCGCCGCTCTTCGGCGCTCAGCGTGGCCGGCTCGCCGGTGGTGCCGAGCGCCACCAGGCCGGCCGCGCCGTCGTCCAGCACCGAACCGGCCAGCTTCTCCAGCGCGTCCAGGGCCACCGAGCCGTCTTCGGCGAAGGGGGTGACCAGCGGGACGTAGATGCCCTTGAGTTCCATGGGCACGATCCTGCGGGCGCCGATCCCGCAGGTCCAGTTCACATTTCCGATGCTTCTCGTAAGCTGAGCCGATGCTCGACGTCCGACGCCTGCGCCTGCTGCGCGAACTCGCCCATCTCGGCACCATCGCCGCCGTCGCCGAAGCGCTCTCGTTCAGCCCTTCGGCGGTCTCCCAGCAGCTGTCCGTGCTGGAGAAGGAGGCCGGCGTCCCGCTGCTGGAACGCACCGGCCGGCGGGTCGCCCTCACCCCGGCCGGGCGAAACCTGGTCCGGCACGCCGAGGCCGTGCTGGAGCGGCTGGAGCAGGCCGGCGCCGAACTCGCCCACGCCAGGCGGGGGTTGGCCGGGCCACTGCGGATCGGCACCTACCCGTCGGCGGCCCGCGCGATCATCCCGGCCGTCCTCGCCGAGCTGGCCGGCTGGCACCCCGGACTGGAGCCGATGGTCACCGAGGTGGACCCGGCGGCCGTCGCGGCGGCGCTGCGCGCGGGCGAGCTGGACGTCGCGCTGGTGCACGAGTACGACCTCGTCCCGGCCGATCCGGAGCCGGGCCTGGCGGTGACCCGCCCGGTCTTCACCGAGCCGATGTACCTGGCGGCCCGGACGGCGGGCACGGTCGCCGGGCAGCGCTCCGCGCCGTGGATCATGTCGCCGCCGGGCACGCTCTGCCACGCCATGGCCGTCCGGGCCTGCGAGAGCGCCGGCTTCGCCCCCCGGATCCGGCATCAGATCGACGACTTCGCCACCGTGCTGGCCCTGGTGGCGGCGGGTCAGGGCGTGGCGCTGGTCCCCCACCTCGGCACCGCGCAGCCCCCGCCCGGCGTCGTCCTCACCCGGCTGCCGATGTACCGCCGCACCCGCGCGGCCTTCCGCGCCGGCGCCGGCTCCCACCCCGCGGTCTCGGCCTTCGTCTCGGCCCTCCACGCGGCCGTCCCCCCGGGCCTCGGCGGCGGCTCCTGACGGCGGGGCCGTGGTGGCGCGCCGGCCGTGGCGTCACGGCCGGGCACCGGCGAGGCGGCGGGCCGTGAGCCACGACCCGCCCCCACCAGGCGGCTCAGCCCGCCGCCAGGCAGCTCGGCCCGAGCAGCTGCTTGAGGTCCCCGAACAGCGCCGGGTCCGACTTCACCCGGTGCCGGTCCAGCCGCAGCACCGTGGTGCTCCGCGTCCCCTCCAGCCGCAGCCGCACCTCGGTCGTCCCCTTGTGGCTGCTCAGCACCTCGCCGAGCCGGGCGACCAGCGGCGGCGTCACCTTCACGCTCGGGATGTTGATCACGATCGGCGCCTCGGCGTGCGCGTTCGAGAGGTCAGGGACGGACAGCTCCATTCCCATCAGCCGCGGCACGTCCTCCCGCTTGTCCAGCTTGCCGCGGACGAACACCACGGCGTCCTCGACGAGTTGGGAGGACACCAGCTGGTAGCTGGCGGGGAAGAACATGCAGTCGATCGAGCCGGCCAGGTCCTCCACCGTCGCGATGGCCCAGGCGTTGCCCTGCTTGGTCATCTTCCGCTGGAGGCCCGAGATGATGCCGCCGATGGTGACGATGGTGCCGTCCGGCCGCTCGGCGAGGTCCGCCACCGCGCAGTCCGCCTTGTCGGCGAGGACGTGCTCGATGCCGTGCAGCGGGTGCGAGGAGACGTACAGGCCGAGCATCTCCCGCTCCTGGGTGAGCAGGAAGGACTTGTCCCACTCCTCCTCGGAGAAGACCACGTCCAGGCCGAAGCTCGGCTCGTCGCTGACCGCGTCGCCGCCGAAGAGGTCGAACTGCCCCTCGGCCTCCTTGCGCTTGACCCCGACGACGTTGTCGATCATCGGCTCGAACTGCGCGGTGAGGCCCTTGCGGGTGTGCCCGAGCGAGTCGAACGAGCCCGCCTTGATGAGCGATTCGACGGTCCGCTTGTTGCAGACCACCGACTCCACCTTGTCCAGGAAGTCGGGGAAGGAGGCGAACTTCCCCTTCGCCTTCCGCGTCCGGATCATCGACTCGACCACCGGGCCGCCGACGTTGCGGATCGCGGTGAGGCCGAACCGCACGGTGGTGTCCCCGTGCGGGGTGAAGTCCGCGTCCGACTCGTTGACGTCCGGCGGGAGCACGTTGATGCCCATCTTCCGGCACTCGTTGAGGTAGACCGCCGACTTGTCCTTGTCGTCCTTGACGGACGTGAGCAGGCCGGACATGTACTCGGCCGGGTAGTTGGCCTTGAGGTAGGCCGTCCAGTACGAGACCAGCCCGTACCCGGCGGTGTGCGCCTTGTTGAACGCGTAGCCGGAGAAGGGGACGAGCACGTCCCAGACCGCCTGGACCGCCGCGTCCGAGTAGCCGCGCTCGCGGCAGCCCTTCTGGAACGGGACGAACTCGGCCTCCAGGATCTCCTTCTTCTTCTTGCCCATCGCCCGGCGCAGCAGGTCCGCCTGTCCCAGCGAGTAGCCGGCCAGGATCTGCGCGGCCTTCTGCACCTGCTCCTGGTAGACGATCAGGCCGTACGTCGGCCGGAGCACCTCCTCCAGGGGCTTCTCCAGCTCCGGGTGGATCGGGGTGATCTCCTGCTGGCCGTTCTTGCGCAGCGCGTAGTTGGTGTGCGAGTTGACGCCCATCGGGCCCGGGCGGTACAGCGCGAGGACGGCGGAGATGTCCTCGAAGTTGTCCGGCTTCATCAGGCGCAGCAGCGAACGCATCGGCCCGCCGTCGAGCTGGAAGACGCCGAGCGTGTCACCACGGGCGAGGAGCTCGTAGGTCGGCTTGTCGTCCAGGGGCAGATCAAGCAGGTTGATCTTGATGCCCTTGTTCTTCTCGATCGCCTTGACGGCGTCGTCCATGATCGTCAGGTTGCGCAGGCCGAGGAAGTCCATCTTGAGAAGGCCGAGGCCCTCACAGGTGGGGTAGTCGAACTGCGTGATGGTGACGCCGTCGGTGTGCCGGGTCCAGACCGGGATGTGGTCGGTGAGCGGCTCGGCGGACATGATGACGCCGGCCGCGTGCACGCCGGGCTGCCGGATCAGGCCCTCGATGCCGCGCGCGGTGTCGATCACCTTGCGGACGTCCGGGTCGTTCTCGTACAGCCCGCGGATCTCGCCGGCCTCGCCGTAGCGCGGGTGCGCGGAGTCGGTGATGCCGGAGAGCGGGATGCCCTTGCCCATGACGTCCGGCGGCATCGCCTTGGTGATCCGGTCGCCCATCGCGTACGGGTAGCCGAGGACGCGCGAGGAGTCCTTGATGGCGGCCTTCGCCTTGATGGTGCCGTACGTGACGATCATGGCGACCTTGTCGGAGCCCCACTTCTCCGTCACGTACCGGATCACGTCACCGCGCCGGCGCTCGTCGAAGTCGATGTCGACGTCGGGCATGGAGATGCGCTCGGGGTTGAGGAAGCGCTCGAAGATCAGGCCGTGCGGGATCGGGTCGAGGTCGGTGATGCCCATCGCGTAGGCGACCAGCGAGCCGGCCGCCGAGCCACGGCCCGGGCCCACCGCGATGCCCTGGCTCTTCGCCCACATGATGAAGTCGGCGACCACGAGGAAGTACGCCGGGAACCCCATCTGGATGATGGTGTCCATCTCGTACTCGGCGAGCTTCTTGTGCTCCTCGTCGTACCCGTTCGGGAAGCGCCAGTCCATGCCCTCCCAGACCTTGGACTTGAAGAAGTCCGCCTCGGACTCGAAGCCCTCCGGGATCGGGAAGCGCGGCATGAGGTTCTTGAACTCGAACATGCCGGCGGTGTCGACCCGCTGGGCCACCAGCAGCTGGCTGTTGCGGCAGCCCTCCTGCCAGGCGTCCGAGGAGTCCAGCGCGTACATCTCGGCGGCCGACTTGATGTAGTAGCCGGTGCCGTCGAACCGGAAGCGGTCCGGGTCGGAGAGGTTCTTGCCGGTCTGCACGCAGAGCAGCAGGTCGTGGGCGCCGGCGTCGGCCTCGGTGGTGTAGTGCGAGTCGTTGGTGACCACCGGCGGGATGTTCAGCTTCCTGCTGATCTCCAGCAGCCCGTCGCGGACCCGCTTCTCGATGTCCAGGCCGTGGTCCATCAGCTCCAGGAAGTAGTTCTCCCTGCCGAAGATCTCCTGGTAGTCGGCCGCGGAGCGCAGCGCCTCGTCGAACTGGCCGAGGCGCAGCCGGGTCTGCACCTCGCCGGAGGGGCAGCCGGTGGTGGCCATCAGTCCGGCCGCGTGCTCGGAGATGATCTCCTTGTCCATCCGGGGCCACTTCACCAGCCAGCCCTCGGCGTACGAGCGCGAGGTCAGCTTGAAGAGGTTGTGCAGGCCCTCCCTGTTCCGGGCCCAGATGGTCTTGTGGGTGTAGGCACCGGACGCCGAGACGTCGTCCTTCTTCTGGTGCGGCTGGCCCCACAGGATGCGCTTGGTGTTGGAGCGGGACTCCGGCGCGACGTACGCCTCGATGCCGATCACCGGGGTGATGCCCGCGGCGGTGGCCTGCTTGTGGAACTCGGCCGCGCCGTACATGTTGCCGTGGTCGGTCATCGCGACGTGGGTCTGGCCCAGCCGCTCGACCTCCTTGAACAGCTGCTTCAGCCGGGCGGCGCCGTCCAGCATCGAGTACTCGGTGTGGACGTGCAGATGCGCGTACGGCTGGTCGCTCAAGGCGGGGCCTCCGGATGCTCGTGCTTGTCTGGTTGGCCGGCGAACGCGCAGGTCACAGAGGGCCCTGGAAACATATGAGGTCCGAGCCGCCTCACCCGGGGCCCGGACCAGCACTCATGCGTTCACACCCCTACTCTATCCCCCGGCCCCGCCCTCCTCCCGCACCGAAGGACGCACCCCATGCCGCACCAGCAGCCCACCGCCGAGCACCGCGCCGAGACCATACTCAGCGTCTTCGACACGGCCTTCGGGGACCTGCTCGCCAAGGACCCGGCGGCCTTCCGGGTGAAGTTCCGGAAGATGGCGGCCTCCGCCTTCGCCTTCTACCGGGGCACCGCGGCGCTCTACTACGCCGACCTCACCTCCGCCCCCTTCCAGGACCACGGCGCCGCCTTCCTGGACGAGCGCACCAGCCGGGTCTGGATCCACGGCGACCTGCACGCGGAGAACTTCGGCAGCTACCTCAACGCCGAGGGCCGCCTGGTCTTCAACGTCAACGACTTCGACGAGGCCTACGTCGGCGCCTTCACCTGGGACGTCCAGCGCCTGGCCGCCTCGCTGGCGCTGATCGGCTACGCCAAGGCGCTGTCCGACGAGACGATCACCCAGCTGGTCACCGCCTTCGCCGACGCCTACCGGGCCCGGATCGCCGCCCACGTCACGCAGGGCGACGCCACCCCGTTCACCCTGGACACCGCCGCCGGCCCGATCCTGGACACCCTGCGGCAGGCCCGCCTCCAGACCCGGGTCTCGCTGCTGGAGTCCGAGACCGTGGTCGAGGGCTACGACCGGCGCTTCCGCACCGGCGGCGGCGCGATCGAGCTGGACGAGCCCACCCGGGCCGAGGTGCTCGCCGCCTTCGAGGCCTACCTCGCCACCCTGCCGCCGGCCTCCCGGACCCGGCCGGAGTCGCTGCGGGTCAAGGACGTCGTCGGCCGCCGCGGCATCGGCATCGGCAGCGCCGGCCTGCCCTCGTACAACCTGCTGCTGGAGGGCCACACCGACGCCCTCGAGAACGACGTGATCATCTACATGAAGCAGGGGCAGACCCCGGCCGTGTCGCGGCACGTCACCGACCCGGCGATCGCCGGCTACTTCGAGCACGAGGGCCACCGCACGGTGATCTCGCAGCGCGCCCTCCAGGCCCACAGCGACCCGTGGCTCGGCTACACCACCCTGCACGGCCGCGGCCAGCTGGTCGCCGAGGTCTCCCCGTACGCCACGGATCTCGACTGGACCGACCTCAACGAGCTGCCCGACCTGCTCGCCGTCACCGAGTACCTGGGCCACGCGACCGCCACCATGCACGCGGCCGCCGACGAGTCCTCCAGCGGCCACACCCTGGTGCCGTTCTCCACCGAGCACGCCATCCACGAGGCCGTCAGCCGCGACGAGGCCGGCTTCACCGCCATGCTGGTCGACTTCGCCCACGCCTACGGCGCCCGGGCCCGCGCCGACCACCAGCTCTTCGTGGACCTCTACCGCAACGGCCGCATCCCCGGCCTGTAGGGGCCCGTCTTCAAACTCCCGCCCTGCTCAGGGCTCAGGGCCGCCAGCCGCTCACCGGCGGCGGCCCTGACCGCGGGCTCCTCCATCGGATCGTCCCGCAGGTAGGCCAGCCGCTCCCGCACCTCGGGCCGGTCCGGGGCGTGCGCCACCGCCAGCAGCCTCTCGTTCTCCTCACAGCCCCAGAGGCACTCAACGTAGGTCTCCGCCAGCCCCGCCGGCCCGATCGCCGCCAGCGCCTCCAGGTACGCAGCCCGCTCGTACGAGTGCGGCGTCCACAACCAGAACCGCCGCAGCAGCGACACCGCCCCCTCGGCCTCCGCCCCGAACCGCGCCAACCCAAGGGCCGGCCCGTCCGGCCCGCACCACTGCTGCTCCACCCACGCCCGCTCCAGCTCCGCCACCAGCACCGGCACGTCCTGCACCGCCCCGTACCGGGCCAGCACCTCGTGCCCGAGCCCGGCGAGCCACGGGGCGTCGGCCGCCGCCCACTCCCGCGCGGCGGGCACCGCCGCGACGCCCAGCTCCAGCACGGCCCTCGACAGCAACGGAAGCGGGTACTCACCATCCGCCGGCCCCAGCGACGGCACCAGGGGCGACAGCCCCGGCTCCGGCTCGCGCCCGGCCAGTGCCCGCACGGCCTCCCGCCACCTCCCCGACTCCGCCGGATCGGCGAGCAGCTCCAACAGCCGCGCGCTCGTCTCCCCCTCGCACGGTACGGGGCGACGGCGCTGCGGCTCCGGCCGTGCCACGACCAGCCCCCACCGGACCCACGGCTCTCCCCACGGCTCCTCCGTGCCCGGCTCCAGCCGCTCCCGCGCCACGGCCGCCAGGTCGTCCCACCACCCGACCGGCCAGGCGTCGGCCACCGACTCCAGGACGGCCCGCCAGTGCTCACCGTCCCGCACGTGCGCCCGCAGCGCCTCCCGGGCCTCGGCCGAACCGTCGAGCGCCAGCAGCTCCAGCACCCGGGTGGCACGCCGGCAGGCGTCCTCGCCAGCCGCCAGCAGTCCGGCCACCGGCCCGACCGGCAGCTCCAGATCCCGCACCAGCCGGGCGAGGTAGAGGTGCCGGTCGTCCACCTGCCCGTCCCACCGCCAGTCCCGGCGGATGCAGCCGTACACCAGCTCGGCGACCGCCTCCGGGGCCTCGGCGGCCATCCGCGCGCCCAGCCCCCGCCCCCGCTGCACCAGCCCGACCAGCGTCCCGGCCGGCGCGTACTCGAATCTCCGCTGCGTCACCCCGCCATCCTCCCCCACCCCGGCCACGTGCCCCGGTGCCCGCCCTCGGGCATGGGGCGGGCACCACCGGCCGGCGAGGCGCGGTCCGCGGACGGGCCGTCAACCGGCCTGCTCGTCCAGCTCCGCCAGGAAGTCCAGCGCCACCGCCCAGGCCTGCTCCGCCGCCTCGGCGTCGTAGTCGGCCAGCTCGGGGTCGGTGAAGACGTGGCCGGCGCCCCGGTAGCGGTGGACCTCGACGTCGGCGCCGGCCTTGCGCATCTGCAGGTACCAGGCGTTCAGCCAGTCCTCGGACTCGAACGGGTCCGGCTCGGCGACGTGCAGCTGGACCGGGATCGAGGTGGCCGCGTCCTCCCGGATGTCGGAGGTGCCGTGCAGGAGCAGCAGCCCGCGGGCGTGCTCGTCGGCGAGCGCGAGGTTCTGGGCGAGCGCGCCGCCCAGGGAGAAGCCCGCGTAGACGAGCCCGGTGCCCGGGGCCAGCAGCGGGGCGGCGGCACCCACCGCGCGGCGCAGCAGCTCGTCGCTGCCGACTTCCTCCTTGTACGCCGTGGCCTCCTCGACGTCCTCGAAGGTCCGGCCGTCGAAGAGGTCGGGGGTGTGCACGGTGTGCCCGGCGGCGCGCAGCCGGTCGGCGGCGGCGTGGACGGCGGGGCGCAGGCCGTAGACGGAGTGCAGGAGCAGGATCTGGGCCACGGGTGAACTTTCTGGCTGCGGAGGGCGGATCGTCACCATCATCCCGTACGACCGCCGGGTGACCGCGTGCGCCCGGGCCGGTGGCGGGACGTCACGCCCCGGTGAAGCGGCAACGAACAGTCAGTTCAACGTATGGAACACGCCATTACCGACCGGTAGCCTGTCGGCCGTGACTGACCTTGTCGATGACATGACCGCCGCCCGCCCGCACCGTCGTCAGGTGCTGAAGGCCACCGCCATCGTGGCCGGCGCCGCCGCCCTGCCGCTCACCCTCGGCACCGCGGCCCACGCGGCCACCGCCCCGCAGTTCCTGCACGGCGTCGCCTCCGGTGACCCGCTCCCCGACGGCATCCTGCTCTGGACCCGGGTCACCCCGACCCCCGAGGCCGTCCCCGGCTCCGCCACCGGCCCGGACACCGAGGTCCGCTGGGAGCTCGCCGCCGACAAGGCCTTCACCAGAATCATGGCCGCCGGCACCGTGACCGCCACCGCCGGCTCCGACCACACGGTCAAGGCCGACGTCCGCGGCCTGGCCCCGGACACCGCCTACTGGTACCGCTTCACCGCCGGCGGCACCGTCTCCCCGGTGGGCCGCACCCACACCACCCCGGCCGCCGAAGCCGCCATCGACCGTCTCCGCTTCGGCGTGGCGTCCTGCGCCAACTGGGAGGCCGGCTACTTCTCCGCCTACCGCCACCTCGCCGCCCGCGGCGACCTGGACGCCTTCCTCTTCCTCGGCGACTACATCTACGAGTACAAGACCGGCGAGTTCTGCGCCCGCGGCACCGTCGTCCGCCCGCACGCCCCCGTCCACGAGATCCTCACCCTCGCCGACTACCGCACCCGGCACGGCCGTTACAAGACGGACGAGGACCTCCAGACGCTACACGCGCAGATCCCGACCATCGCGATCTGGGACGACCACGAGTTCGCCAACGACGCCTGGTCCGGCGGCGCCGAGAACCACACCCCCGGCGCCGAGGGCGACTGGTCCGACCGGATGGCCGCCGCCAAGCAGGCCTACTTCGAGTGGATGCCGGTCCGCCCCTCCATCGCCGGCACCACCTACCGCCGCCTGCGCTACGGCAAGCTCGCCGACCTGCACCTGATGGACCAGCGCTCGTTCCGCTCGCAGCAGGTCAAGGTCGGCAACGGCGACGTCGACTCGGCCGACCGCACCCTCACCGGCCGCGCCCAGATGGACTGGCTGAAGGCCGGCCTGTCGGCCTCGGACACCACCTGGCGCCTGATCGGCAACGAGGTGATGATCTCCCCGGTCGCCCTGTTCGCCCTCCCCGACTACGTCCTGCGCCCGCTGGCCAAGCTGCTCGGCCTGCCCGGCGAGGGCCTGGCGATCAACACCGACCAGTGGGACGGCTACACCCACGACCGTCGCGAGCTGCTCGGCCACCTCACGTCGAACGGCATCACCAACACCGTCTTCCTGACCGGCGACATCCACTCGGCCTGGGCCGCCGACGTCCCGAACGAGGCGGCCACGTACCCGTTCTCGGGCAGCGCCGCCACCGAGTTCGTGGTCACCTCGGTGACCTCGGACAACATCGACGACATCCTCAAGGTCGCGCCGCAGACGGTCTCGCTGGCCGCGGCCGCCGCGCTCAAGGCCGCCAACCGCCACATCAAGTGGGTGGACCTGGACTCGCACGGCTACGGCGTCCTGGAGGTCACCCCCGCGCAGACGCAGATGGACTACTACGTCCTCTCCGACCGCACCCGCAAGGACGCCACCACCAAGTGGACGCGCTCCTACCGCACCAAGTCCGGCACCCAGCAGATCGAGCGGGTCTACTCGCCCGTCAAGTGACGCTCCCGGAACGGTCCCGAGGGGGTGCGCCGGACGCACCCCCTCGGGCACCCGCTCTCAGGACACCACGTCCTTCCGGCCGAAGCCTCGGAACGCCAGTGCCAGCAGCACCACCGCGTACGAGAGCGACAGCGAGACGCCCTGCACCATGCCGCCCCACTCCAGCTGGGGCTGCAGGGCGTCCGCCCAGGCGTACTGCCAGTGCGCGGGCAGCCACTCACGCAGGTCGCCGAGCGCGGTGACGGCGTCCAGCACCCCGGTGACGATCGAGGCGAACACCGCCCCGCCGACCGCGCCCAGCGGCGCGTCGGTGGCGGTGGAGAGCCAGAACGCCAGCGCCGCGATCACCACCTCGCTGAGGAGGACGAACGCCACCGCGAGCGCCAGCCGCGGCAGCGCCTCCCCCGCCGGCAGGCTCACCCCGGCCGGCAGCCTGAGGTCCCCCCAGCCGTACGCGACGGTGCCCACCACCAGCCCGACCGTCGGCAGCAGCACCACCGCGGCCGCCGAGAACGCCAGCCCCACCGCGAACTTGCGGGCCAGCAGCCGGGCCCGCGGCACCGGCGCGGCCAGCAGGTAGCGCAGCGAGGACCAGCTGGCCTCGGAGGCCACCGTGTCCCCGCAGAACAGCGCGACCGGGATCACCAGCAGGAAGCCGGTGCCCATGAAGAGCATGGTGGTCGCGAAGTTGGGCCCGGAGGCGGTGGCCAGCTCGATGAAGGTGGTCCGGTCGGCCCGGCCCGGCTTCCCGCCGATCTGGAACGCGGCCAGGATCACGAACGGCAGCGCGGCCAGCACCCCGCCGATCACCATCGTCCGCCGGCGGCGCAGCTGGCGCATCGCCTCGACCCGCAGCGGCAGCGTCCGGCCCGCCCGGTAGCCCGACGCGTGGTCGGGAGAAGTGGCCGTGGTCACCCCGCACCTCCGATCAGCGACAGGAACGCGTCCTCCAGCCGGCGGTGCGGGCCCGCCCGCTCCACCGGCACCCCGAGGCGCACCAGTTCGGCCAGCAGCCGGCTGGCCGCCATGCCGTCGAGCCGCACCAGCAGCCCGCCGTCGACCGCCTCGGCCGAGCCGACGCCGTCCAGCGCGCCCACCTTGTCGGCGGCCGCCGCCAGCTCATCCGCCCCGAACGACGCCGGGGTGCCGACCAGCAGCAGCTCACCCGCGCCGACGATCTCGGCGACGGCGCCGGTGGTGACCAGCCGGCCGCGGTCCATCACCACCAGGTCGGTGCAGCTCTGCTCCACCTCGGACAGCAGGTGGCTGGAGACGATGACGGTCCGCCCGGCGGCCGCGTACCGGATCATCACCTCGCGCATCTCGCGGATCTGCGGCGGGTCGAGACCGTTGGTCGGCTCGTCCAGGATCAGCAGGTCCGGCAGGCCGAGCATGGCCTGGGCGATCGCGAGCCGCTGCCGCATGCCCTGCGAGTACGTGCGCACCGCCCGGTCCAGCGCCTCGCCGAGGTCCGCGATGGCCAACGCCTCCTCCAGGTGGGCGTCCGCCTCCGGACGGCCGGTGGCCTGCCAGTAGAGCCGCAGGTTGGCCCGGCCGCTGAGGTGCGGCAGGAACCCGGCGCCCTCGACGAAGGCGCCGACCCGGGAGAGCACCGTCGCCCCCGGGCGCACCAGGTGGCCGAAGATCCGGATCTCGCCCTCGTCCGGCCGGATCAGGCCCATCAGCATCCGCAGGGTGGTGGTCTTGCCCGCGCCGTTCGGGCCGAGCAGCCCGAGCACCTGGCCCTGCTCCACCCGGAAGCCCAGCTCCCGCACCGCGTACCGGTCGGCGGACCCCTTGTAGCGCTTGCTCAGGCCGGTGATCTGCAACGGCACCCCGGCCAGCGCCGGGTCGTACGCCGGACCGGCGGCGGCCCGCCCGCGGCGGCGGCGCAGCCGCGGCACCAGCAGCAGCGCGGCCGCCGCAGCGACGGCGACCAGCGGCAGCACCCAGGTCCGGGCGGGCAGCGGGGCGGCCTCGGTGACCAGCCCGTCGACGGTCGGCACGGTGAGCCCCCCGGCGACGGCCGCCCGGTAGGTGGCCGGTTCGACGGGCGAGGCGTACGCCAGGTCGGTCGCGGCCAGCACCAGCCGCAGCCGGTGGCCGGCGGCGAAGGTGTGGTCCACGGCGGGCAGCACCACCGTGACGGTGCGCCCTCCGTCAGCGTCCGCGCCGGTCACCCGGAGCGGGGCGGCGAGCTGCTGCGGCAGGGTCTGCTTACCGTCCGGCGCGACGTCGTACAGCTTGGCGAAGAGCACGGCGTCCGGTTTGTCGGACTGCACCTTGAGGGCGATCGTCGGCTGCCCGGTCAGGTGCAGCGGGGAGTCCAGCGGCGCGCTGTCGAAGCCGGCGTGCTGGCCGGGGAAGTCCAGGGAGAGCCCGGCGCCCAGGGCGGCGGCCTGGCTGAGCGCGCCGACGCCGGGGAGCGCGGAGATGTTCGGCGGGGCGCCGCCGGCCGGGTTGGCGAAGGCCTGCTCGGCGCCGGTCAGCTCGACGGTGCGCGAGCCGGTGCCGCCGAGACCCGGGTAGGCGTCGGCGGTGGCGCCGCGCAGGACGGCCTGGAAGCCGGTGGAGTCGACCCCGCCGGTGCGGGTGACCCGGAACGCGGGGCCGGTGTCGGTCCCCACGCCCTTCAAGAAATGGTCGAACCAGGCGCCGACCCGGCCGTCCACCCGGGCACTGGTGTCGGTGCCGCCGTCGTGACCGCCGGCGAACCAGTCCACCGCCACCGGCGCGCCGTTGGCGGCGACGGCCCGGGCGATCGCGTCGCCCTGGTCGAGCGGGAACAGCGAGTCCTGCTGGCCCTGGACGACCAGGGTGGGCGCCTTGAGCCGCGCCGCCACCGAGGAGGGGCTGGACCGCTCCAGCAGCGCGACGGCCTCCGGATCGGCGTGCCCGGCGGTGGCCACCCGGTCGTACATCCGGCAGAGCTCGTCGGTGAACCGCCCGCAGCCGACCGGGCCGTCCGCCGGAGTGGCCGCCGGGCCGCCCGGGCCCGGCTTCGCACTCGCCGTCGCCCGCGGCGCACCCCCGGACGGGCCGAGATCGCCCGCCGAGCCGGTGGTGAAGAAGATCCCGGCCCAGAGCTTCTTGAACACCCCGTCCGCCGCGCCCGAGCCCTGCACCCCTTGCGGGAACAGCGCGTCGGCCAGGTTCCACCAGGTGATCTGGCTGGCCACCGCGTCGATCCGGCCGTCGTACGCGGACCCGAGCAGCGCCACCGCCCCGCCGTACGAGGCACCGGTGATGCCCACCCGCGGGTCGCCAGGCCCGTCCAGCTGCACCTCGGGCCGCTGGGCGAGCCAGTCGACCAGGTGCCGGACGTCCTCCACCTCGCGGTCGGGGGCGTTGAGGCCGATCCGCCCGCCGGAGTGCCCGAAACCGCGCGCCGACCAGGTCAGCACCGCGTAGCCCTGCCGGGCGAGCTGCTCGGCCCGCTCGCGCTCGCCCTCCTTGGAGCCGCCGAAGCCGTGAGCGAGCAGGACCGCCGGGCGCGGGCTCGTCCCGGTGGTGAAGAAGGAGGTGTCGAGGTCGATCCGCTGCTCGCTGCCCGGTGTCTCGGGCATCGGGAGGGAGTGGTCCTCCTGCCGGACCGGCTGCTCGCCGCCCGCGGCGGCCACCGTCCAGGTGCCGGCCCCGGCGAGCACCACCAGCGCGAGGACGGCCGCCGGCAGTCTTCGGGTCGTCAGCCTCTCGCGCCAGCGGCGCCCTGCTCCTGCGAGCCTCATGGAGAGCGATCGTATCCGCCCCTCGGGTAGGGGCCTGATAAGGGCAGCACCCCGTGCGACGAGCACCCCGGCGGGGACCGGACCGGCCACCGCGGACCGGCCGGCCTGCACCGGACCGCGCTGCGCCGGACCGCTTTGGGCGCGGCCGGCCTGCTCTGCCTGGTGCTCGGCGCCTCCGTGGCGCTGTCCGGCCGGCAGACCCCGGTGGTCCGCATCGAGACCTCCGCGCACCAGCCCGGCAGCGCCGCGCCCACGGCTCCCGCCCCGTCGACGCAGGCCGTGACCGGGGGCGGCACGGCCCCGGCCGGCGCGCCGCGACCGTTCGCGGCCTCGCCGCCGACCCGCCTGCTCATCCCGGCCGCCGGGGTGGACGCGCCGGTCACCGGCCTCGGCCTGAACGCCGACGGCACGGTCGAGGTCCCGCCGGCCGACCGGGCCCAGGAGGTCGGCTGGTACCGCAACGGCCCGACGCCGGGGGAGACCGGGCCGGCCGTCCTGATCGGGCACTACGACACCGCCCACGGCCCGGCGGTCTTCCGCGGCCTGCCGAAGCTCCGGCCGGGCGACCGGATCCAGGTCCGGCGGGCGGACGGCAGCACGGTGGACTTCCGGGTCCGCTCGCTGCTCCAGGCCGCCAAGGACCGGTTCCCGACCGAGGCGGTGTACGGCGACACGGCCGCGCCCGAACTGCGGCTGATCACCTGCGGGGGCCGGATCGGCGCGGACGGCCACTGGACGGACAACGTCATCGTCCAGGCGGACCTGGCCGCCCCGACGGGTTGAGGGACGGTCGGCCGGGCCACCCGCCCGCACAGGCCGTCGGGCGGGTGGCCCGGAGGGGACGGCCCGCCCGACGGAACCGCCGGCCGCCGCCCGGGCGACCTGTCCACCGGGGAGGAACCGGTGCACCGCCGCACGCCGGCAGCACGGAGACTGGACGCACGCAGGGCGGACGCGCCACCGCAGACGCCGCCGACCGGGAGGACGAGTACCAGCCGTGGCAGCATCACCCCCGCCCCGTCGCCGGGCCGGTGCCGCACCGCCCCGGGCGGCCCGGCCCACCAGCGCGCCCGCCACCGGGCCGGCCGGCGCCGTCCTCTCCGCCCTCCTCGCCGTGCCCGCCGTCCTGGCCGCCCTCCTGCTCACCGCCTGCGGCGCGCCCGGCGAACTGCGCGACCACGGCCCCGCCCAGCAGGTGACGCCCCCACCGGTGCCCCAGCCGCTCTGGTCCGGCCTCGCCGTCGCCCCACCGCCGACCTCACCCGCGCCCGGCCGCTCCTCCGAGCCCCCTCCGCAGCCCGTCCCGGACGTGACCGCCCCGGGGCCGGACCTCACCGCCGTGGACGTCCGCGCCGTCCTGGCGAAGGACCCCGCGGTGAGCCAGGACGAACGGCGCGCGCTCGACGGCTGCCCGGGCTGCGAGGTCCGCACCCCGGAGTTCCGCGACCTCACCGGTGACGGCCAGCCCGAGCTGATCGCCGCCGTCGGCACTGCCGGACCGGTCGTCCTGCACGTCTACACCTCTTCCGGCGACCGCCTGCTGCCCGTCCTGCGGGTGCAGATACTGAAGGGGTTCGGCGCGGAGACCGTCGGCACGGACCTCTGGCTGCACGAGCCGACCACCGTGACCACCCGGACCAGCAGCCACTACCACTGGGACGGCATCCGGCTGGGCCTGCTGGAGCAGCGGGTCGAGGGCATCAGCCCGATCACCGGCCCGGCGCAGGGGAACGGCTCGGACCCGGAGACCACGCCCGCCACCACGCCCGGGCCGAAGGTCAGCCGGCCGTCGGAACCGCCCGCCACGAGCCGGGCCCAGCCCAGCCCCGCCGTCCCGGGCTGGGCCGCGACGCCCCAGCCGCAGGGCGGCGCCGGGCTCGTCGTCCCGCGCCCCGTCGCTTCCCAGCCCGCCCGTCCGACCGCGGCTCCCCCGGAGGCCAAGCCATGAACCCCGCAGCGCCCGTCCCCGAGTCCGCGTCCGCGCCCGTTCCGGCCGCTGCGCCCGCGCACCCGCACATCCTCATCGTCGAGGACGACGAGGTGATCCGGGAGGCGACCCGGATGGCCCTGGAGCGCTACGGGTTCCCGGTCTCCACCGCGGCCGACGGCCTGGAGGGCCTGGAGGCCTTCCACGCCGTGCGCCCCGACCTGATGCTGCTGGACGTGATGCTGCCGCTCCTCGACGGGGTCGGCCTCTGCCGGCGGATCCGCGAGGAGAGCCAGCTGCCGATCCTGATGATGTCGGCCCGCACCGATCCGATCGACGTGGTGTCCGGCCTGGAGGCGGGGGCGGACGACTACGTGGTGAAGCCCTTCGAGAGTGCGGTGCTGGTGGCCCGGATCCGGACGGTGCTGCGCCGGGTCCGCACGGTCCCGGCCGCCGAGGCCCCGGCACCCGCACCCGGCTCCCCCGCCGAGCGGGCCCCCGCTGCGCCCGCGCGCGCCGAAGCGGGCCCCGCCGAGCAGGCCCCCGCCGACCCGGCCCCGCGCAGCCTCCGCAGCTTCGACGGCATGGAGGTGGACACCGAGAGCATGGAGGTCCGGGTGCACGGGCGGCTCGTCCCGCTGACCCCGACCGAGCTGCGGCTCCTGCTGGAGTTCACCGCCGCGCCCGGCATCGTGCTGGAGCGCTCCGCCCTGCTGGAGCGGGTCTGGGACTACGACTGGGGCGCCGACACCCGGGTGGTCGACGTCCACGTGCAGCGGCTGCGGGCCAAGATCGGCAGCGGACGGATCGAGACCGTCCGCGGCTTCGGCTACAAGCTGCGGCGCCCGGCATGACACCGGGAGCCACGACGCCGGGAAGCACGACGCCGGAGACCACCGCGTCGGCGGCCTCGGGAACCACCGCACCGGGGGCCCCGGGGACGCCCGGGAGCGCGGAGCCGCAAAGCGCACCACTGCGCCGCCTCACGCTGCGCCGGATGACCCTGCGCCGTCAGATCGCCACCGCCGTCGCCGCCATCTCCGTCCTGGTCGCGGTGGCGGTCGGCCTGCTCGTCCACCAGGCGATGATCCGCCAGCACGTCGACCAGGCCCGCGAGTCGGCGCTCACCGCGCTCGACTCCGCGGTGGCCGCCTACGGGCGCGGCGAGGGGGTCACCGGCCGCACCGCCGCGCTGGACGACCCGGCGCTGCCGCCGCGGCTGCGCGCGCTCGCGGCGGACGGCCGACAGGGGTCGCTGCTGGCGGGCGGGCCCGAGGGCGAGGCGATGTGGGCGGCCGGCGCCGTCCAGGGCCGGGTGCTCTCCGTCCGGGTCGACTTCACCCAGGACCGGACGGCGATCGCCGACCTGGACCGGATCATCCTGATCACCGTCGTCGCCTCCGTCTTCACGACGGTGCTGGTCGGCGTGCTGGTCGCGGACCGGATCAGCCGGCGGCTGCGGACGGCGGCGACGGCCGCCCGGGGGATCGCCGACGGGCGGACGGACGCCCGGATCGGCGAGCTGGTCGACGGGCGGGACGAGGTCGCCGACCTCGCGGCGGCCGTCGACCAGATGTCCAGGGCGCTGCACCGCCGGCTGGCGGACGAGCAGCAGTTCACCGCCGACGTCGCCCACGAGCTGCGCACACCGCTGACCGGGCTGGTCACCGCGGCCGAGCTGCTGCCGCCCGGCCGGCCCACCCAGCTCGTCCAGAACCGGGTGCAGGCGCTGCGCTCGCTGGTCGAGGACCTGCTGGAGGTGTCCCGGCTGGACGCCGACGCGGAGACGCCGTACCTGTCGGCCGTACCGCTGGAGCGGGCGGTCCGCCGCACCGTCGGGCTGACCGGGCTGGCGGTGGAGGTCGACGTCCGGCCGTCCGCGGCCGACGCCTCGGTGCGCACCGACCTGCGCCGGCTGGACCGCATCCTGGGGAACCTGCTGGTCAACGCCGACCGGCACGGCGGCGGCCCGGTCCGGCTGGCGGTGGACGGCCTGCGGATCACCGTCCGCGACCACGGGCCCGGCTTCCCGGACGACCTGCTGCGGCACGGGCCGCAGCGGTTCCGGACGAGCGTGCGCGAGCGCGGGCGCGGCCACGGGCTCGGCCTGACGATCGCCCAGGGCCACGCACGGGTGATCGGCGCGGTCCTGACCTTCGCCAACCATCCGGACGGCGGCGCGGTGGCGACCCTGGAGCTGCCGCCCGGCGCGGCCCCGGGTCCGGACGACGGCCCGGACGAAGGACCCGTCGGCGACCCCGGCTCCGCCGGACCGCCCGCCCACGCGGTCACTCGCTGACCGCACCCCCGAGCGGCGCCCACCCGTCCACCGCCCTCCGGTCGGCGGCCCCGGCCGCACTGGCGGCCAGCAGCCGCAGCCCGGCCTCGGACGGCGAGCCCGGCGCCGCGCTGTAGAGCAGCATCCGGTGGCCGGAGGCCTCGGGCAGCGGGAGCGCCTCGAAGTCCAGCGTCAGCCCGCCGACCACCGGGTGCCGGAACTCCTTCGTCCCGAACAGGCAGTCGTGCACCGGGTGGCGCGACCAGAGGGCCGCGAACTCCGCGCTCTTCATCGACAACTCACCGATCAGCTCGGCCAGTTGCCGGTCGTCCTGGTGCCGCCCGGCGGCCAGCCGGAGGAACGCCACCTGGGCCCGCGCCTCGGACTCCCACTCCGGGTACAGCGCACGAGTCCGCGGGTCGAGGAAGAGCAGCCGGGAGAGGTTGGGGCGGTCCGCCGGGCGGTCCGGGGCGGCCGGGTCGAGCCGCCCGGCCAGCAGCGCGTGGCCGAGCGGGTTCCAGGCCAGCACCTCGTTGCGCCGGCCGACCACCACCGCCGGGACGTCCGTCATCGCCGCGATCAGCTGCCGGACGGCCGGGCGGGCCCGCTCGAAGCGCTCGGCCGGGCGGCCCTTCGCCGGACGGCCCGGGCGGGCCAGGTTGCGCAGGTGGGCGTGCTCGTCGCCGTCCAGGCGCAGCGCCCGGGCGATGGCGTCGAGCACCTCGTCCGAGACGTTCCGGCTCTGGCCCTGCTCCAGCCGCGTGTAGTAGGTGATGCTGACGCCCGCCAGCTGAGCCAGTTCCTCGCGGCGCAGCCCGGGCACCCGGCGGCGGGTGCCGTACGCGGTCAGGCCGACGTCCTCGGGCTGCAGGCGGGCGCGGCGGGTGCGCAGGAACGCGCCGAGCCCGGTGGGTGTCTCCGGTGCGGTCATGGACCCAGTCAACACCGGCGGGCGCCGCCGAGCCTGCCCCTGCCGGTGCCACCCTCCGCGGGGGTCTGGGTGGGCCGCCCGGAGCCGCGCAGGCTGCTGCCGTCCCCGGGAGAACCCGTCGAAAGGCAGCACTGCGATGACCGCCACCGTCCCCGAAACGCCACCGTCCCCGAAGCACCAGCCGCCCCCGGAGCACCAGCCGCGGCGCCGCCCACCGGAATGACCGGCCGCCGGCGGCTCGTCCTGGTGGTCCTGCTGGCCGCCCAGTTCATGCTGGCCGTGGACTTCTCGATCCTGAACGTCGCCCTGCCGGTGATCGGCCAGGGCCTCGGCTTCCCGCTCGGCGACCTGCAGTGGATCGCCACCGCGTTCGCGCTCTGCGCGGCCGGCTTCACCCTGCTCTTCGGGCGGGTGGCCGACCTGGTCGGGCGGCGCCGGGTGTTCCTGGTCGGACTGGCGGTGCTCGCCGCCGCCTCGCTGGCCGGCGGGCTGGCGACCGGCCCGGAGCTGCTGCTGGCCGCCCGGGTCGCCCAGGGCCTGGCCACCGCCGCCGTCACCCCGGCCGGGCTGGCGCTGCTCACCACGGCGTTCCCCGAGGGTCCGCTGCGCGAACGGGCGCTCGGCCTGAACGGGGCGCTGATGTCGGCCGGGTTCACCTCCGGCGCGGTGCTCGGCGGGCTGCTCACCGACCTGCTCAGCTGGCGCTGGGCGTTCTTCGTCAACGTGCCGGTCGCGCTCGCCGTCCTGCTGGCGGCGCCCCGGCTGATCCCCGAGAGCCGCCCCGTCCCCGCGTCCGGGGGCACCGGTCCGGCCGGGCGCACCCGGATGGACCTGCCGGGCGCGGTCACCGTCACCGGCGGCCTGCTCGCCCTGGTGTACGGCCTGACGACGGCCGGGGAGCACGGCTGGGGCGACCCGGTCGCGCTGGGGGCACTGGCCGTGGCCGTCGTGCTGCTGGTGGCGTTCTGGTTCGTCGAGCGGTCCGCCGCGGCGCCGCTGGTGCCGGTCCGGGTGCTGCGGCGGCGCACGGTCGTCTGGGGCAACGCGGCGGGGCTGCTGGCCTTCGCCACCGAGACCTCGCTGGTCTTCCTGCTGACCCTCTACCTGCAGCGGGTGCTCGGGTTCTCGGCGCTGGCCACCGGCCTCGCCTTCGGCGTGCTCGGCGCGGGCACCGTGCTCGGCGGGGTGGCGGCGCCGCGGCTGATCGGCCGGTTCGGCAGCAGGGGCGCGCTGCTCACCGGGTTCCTGGTGCAGGCGGCGGCGACCGCCTCGCTGGTCCTGCTCGGCGCCGACCGGGCCTGGCTGGGGCTGCTGCTCGCGGCGACCTTCGTCGGCGGCGTGGGCAACATGCTGGCGATCGTCGGCTTCATGGTGACCGCCACCTCGGGCCTGCCGGACGGGGAGCAGGGGCTGGCCACCGGCGTCGCCACGATGACCCAGCAGGTCGGGATCACCCTCGGCACCCCGGTGATGAGCACCGTCGCCACCGCGGCGGCCGCGGGCGCCACCGTGCTCACCGGCGTGACCTGGGCGGTCGCGGTCAACGCCGCCCTGGTGCTGCTGGCCGGCGCGGCCTCGGCGCTCTTCCTGCGGCGCCGGTGACCCGGCACCGCCGAGCACCCGCCGCAACGGGCGCCCGCCGCGGGCGGCGCCGGCCGCGCACGACAAACGAGGCCGGCCCCCGGGGAAACGTCCCCGGGGGCCGGCCGTCGTCATGCACCAGTCGTCGTGCACCAGCGGTTGCGCCGGATCAGATCTCCTTGCGGAAGGCCTCCGCCACCGAGAGGAAGATCGAGTTGCCCTCGGTCTCGCCGATAGAGATCCGGACGCCCTCCGGGAACGGGCGGACGATCACGCCGGCCTCGGCGCACCGCGCGGCGAACTCCTGGGACTTCTCGCCCAGCGCCAGCCAGACGAAGTTGGCCTGCGAGTCCGGGATCTCCCAGCCCTGGGCCCGCAGCCCGGCCACCACCCGGGCGCGCTCCTCGACCAGCGCCTCGACCCGGACCATCAGCGCCTCCTCGGCCCGCAGCGAGGCGACGGCGGCGTCCTGGGCGAGCTGGGTGACGCCGAACGGCACCGCGGTCTTGCGCAGCGCGTTGGCGACCGGCTCGTGCGCGATGGCGAAGCCGACCCGCATGCCCGCCAGGCCGTACGCCTTGGAGAAGGTGCGCAGCACGCAGACGTTCGGGCGGTCCCGGTAGAGCTCGATGCCGTTCGGGACCTCGGGGTCGCGGATGAACTCGATGTACGCCTCGTCGACGACCACCAGGACGTCGGCGGGCACCGCGTCCAGGAAGCGCTCCAGCTCGGCGCGGTGGATCACGTTGCCGGTGGGGTTGTTCGGGTTGCAGACGAAGATCAGCCGGGTCCGCTCGGTCACCGCGGCCAGCATCGCGTCCAGGTCGTGGTCCCCGCCCGCGGTGAGCGGGACCGGGACCGGGGTCGCACCGGCGACCTGGGTGATGATCGGGTAGGCCTCGAAGGAGCGCCAGGCGAAGATCACCTCGTCGCCGGGGCCGGCGGTGGAGAGGATCAGCGACTGGGCGACGCCGACCGAGCCGGTGCCGGTGGCGATGTGCTCGGCCGGGACGCCGAAGTGCGCCGCCAGCTCGGCGGTCAGCTCGGTGACCGCCATGTCCGGGTACCGGTTGAGCTTGCCGGCCGCCTTGACCGCCGCCTCCAGCACGCCGGGCAGCGGGTCGTACGGGTTCTCGTTGGAGGACAGCTTGTAGGCGTCGGCGCCGGCCGGCTTGCCGGGCTTGTAGGTGGGGATGCCGTCCAGGGTCGGCCTCAGCCGGGGCCCCTGCGGTGCCGTTCCACTCACGGTCCTGCTCCTTCTCTTCATCTCCGTCGGGTCCGTCGGGCCCGGCGCGTCCTTGGTGCGCGAGCCGCCCCCGGTGCGTCCGCGCCCGTCCGGACGGGATCGCCGCCGGCACCGGGAACTCGCCACGCACCCGGACCACCCCGGTCGGGTGCCCTGAACGATACCGATCGCGCTCACCCGTAGGAGTGAGATGCCCGGTCGGGTTACGGGCGCAGATCAGCCATTCTGCCGGGTTCCTTTGGCACATGTCAGAGGTAAGACGGCTGGTTTCGTGCGGGTATCCAAGGGGCGCACACGGGCTCACTCTTGGAGAAACGTATCTCCACAGACCCCCGATGCGCCGGTCACAGACCCTTGTCAGGAGCCATACGATCGGTCCGCCATGACAGCAGCAGCCAACCAGAGCGGTCGGCGACCCACCACCTCACGGCGCCTGGAGCGGGCCGGCATCCGGGATGTGGCAGCAGCCGCAGGAGTGTCGATCACCACCGTCTCCGACGCGCTGAACGGTAAGGGGCGCCTGCCCGACGAGACCAGAAGCCGGGTGCGCGAGGTCGCCGAGCGCCTCGGCTACCGCCCCTCGGCCGCCGCCCGCACCCTGCGGACCGGACGCTCCGGCCTGATCGGACTGACCGTCACCACCTACGGCGAAGAGCCGTTCACCTTCACCGAGTTCGCCTACTTCGCCGAGATGGCACGCGCCGCCACCAGCGCCGCCCTCGGCCGCGGCTACGCACTGGTGGTGCTGCCCGCCTCCTCCCGGCACGACGTCTGGGGCAACATCGCCCTCGACGGCACCGTGGTGATCGACCCGCCCGACCAGGACCCGCTGGTCAGCGAGCTGTACCGGTCCGGCGTACCGGTGGTCAGCGACGGCAAGCCCGGCAACTGCCCGGTCACCGCCTGGGTCGACAACGACCACGAGGCGGCCGTGCTCGGCATCCTCGACCACCTCTCCGAGGCCGGTGCCCGCCGGATCGGCCTGCTCACCGGCACCAGCACCGACACCTACACCCGGCTCTCCACCGAGGCGTACCTCGGCTGGTGCGGCAAGGTCGGCCAGGAGCCGGTCTACGAGGCCTACCCGGCGCACGACCCGGCCGCCGGCGCCGTCGCCGCCGACCGGCTGCTCGCCCGCCCCGACCGCCCCGACGCCGTCTACGGCCTGTTCGACCCCAACGGCACCGACCTGCTCGCCGCCGCCCGCCGGTACGGCCTGCGGGTGCCGGACGACCTGCTGCTGGTCTGCTGCAGCGAGAGCGACGTGTACGCGGCCACCGAGCCGCCGATCACCACGCTCTCGCTCAAGCCCCGGCGGATCGGCACCACCGTCGTCAACCTGCTGATCGACGCCATCGAGGGGGTCGACTCCGGCACCGGCGTCGACATCGCCCGGCTCTTCCCGCCGCGCTTCCGCACCGCGGGCAACGGTCCGCCGCCCGGCACCCTGATGCCCACCGAGCTGATCGTCCGCGCGTCCTCCCAGCCCCGGAGCCCGCGCACCACGATCAACCCGCCGCGCCCGCCGGGCGAGGTGTAGGCGGGCCGCAGGCGCGTCCGGGACCGGCTCGCAGCCGTCCCGGAGGGGTCTGGACCATGACCAGTCGGGACAAATCGGACCTGACGGACCGCCCGGCTGACGCTCCGGAGGATTGGATACCCACCAGGTGACGACGCCGGGAGAGTGGTCTTCCTATGATGGGCGAATGACACCCGAGGACCGCTTCCCCGGGCCTGAACACCAGGACTCAGGCCCCCGCCACCAGCCGGACCTCGACGTGCTGCCCTTCGGCACCTACTACGAACCGGAGCCGGCGGGCTACACCGAGGCCGCGTACGAGTCGGAGACGTACAGCGGCTACGGCGGCGCGCGGTACCTCGAACAGCACTGGCCGTCCGGCGGGCACGACCCGCTCGGCCAGCACGGCCGGCCCGACCCGCACACCCACCCCGGGTACGAGCCGACCCTGCCCGACCAGCCCTCGCCCGCCCTCCAGGCCGTGCACCACGGCGACGACCCGCCGACCATCGAGCTCGGCCCGCCGCTGCCCGAGCCCGGCATGCCGTACCACCCGTACCCCGCGCCCGTCCCCAACGAGCCGCCCGGCCCGCTCTACGTCGTCGGCGACGTGCACGGCTACCTCGACGAACTGCTCGCCGCGCTCCGCCACCAGGGCCTGATCGACGCCGACGGCCACTGGGCCGCCGGCCGCTCCCGGATCTGGTTCCTCGGCGACTTCACCGACCGCGGCCCGGACGGCATCGGCGTCATCGACCTGGTCATGCAGCTCGCCGCCGAGGCCGCCGCCGCGGGCGGCTACTGCCGGGCCCTGATGGGCAATCACGAACTGCTCTTCCTCGGCGCCGCCCGGTACGGCGACGAGCCGGTCCAGTCCACCGCCGGCACCGCCTCCTTCCTCGCCGCCTGGCGGCTCAACGGCGGCCAGCAGCACGACCTGGACCGGCTGGAGGCGCACCACATCAGCTGGCTCTCCCGCCTCCCCGCCATCGCGCTGGAGGACGGCCACCTGCTGCTGCACTCCGACACCACCGCGTACCTCGAGTACGGCGCGTCCATCGCCGAGGTCAACGACGCCGTCCACGACCTGCTCGCCGACGAGGGCGTGGACGAGTGGTGGGACTGCTTCCGCCGGTTCACCAAGCGCTTCGCCTTCCGCGGCGACGCCGGGCCGCAGGCCGTCCACGAGCTGCTCGACACCTACGGCGGTGCGCGCATCGTGCACGGGCACAGCCCGATCCCGTACCTGACCGGCGCGGTGCACGCCGACGACGGCGCGCCGCCGCACATCCCCGGCCCCTACATCTACGCGGACGACCTCGCCGTGGCGATGGACGGCGGCGTCACCATGGAGGGACGGCTGCTGGTCGCGCGGCTGCCGATCTGACGGCCCGTCCGTCCGGCTCCCGAACACCCGTTCCCGGCGCCCGCCCCGGGCCGCACGCGCGGCCCGGGGCGCGAAATTCCGGAAAGCCACTGTCAGCACGACCGCACCCGCCCCTACCATCGAGGCACACCACACCCGGCCGCCCGTGTGGAGCCCCTTCTCCGTGCCCGCGACAACCGCGGGTCCGTGCCCGTGACACCGCTGGGCGACCGGGATTCGCTGAACGGGGTCCCCATGAACAACGCCCCGCACCTGCTCGCCGAGGACCGCCCGGACTTCGAGCGCATCCTCGACGAAGCACTGCGCGACGGCACCATCCTCACCGCCCTGCGCGCGCCCGGCGCCCTCACCGGCGGCGAGCTGCGCATCCAGGCCCTGCGCGCCGCCGACGGCGTCGCGACCGCGGCGGCCACCGAGTACGACCACTACCTCCGGCTGCGGGAGAACCTGCGCAGCACACCCCCGCCCGACCCGGACCACGAGCCCACCGCGCCCGGGCTGCTCAGCCAGCTCCGCTCGGCCGACGGCGGGGCCGGACTGTTCCCGGTGCTCACCGTCCTCACCCCGATCCTGGCCTGGGCCGCCGCCCTCGTCCTGCTCCTGGTCGGCTACGTCCTGCGCGCCGCCGACGCCGGGTCGACGCTGGCCCGCTCGGTGCTGACCGCCGGCTGGCTGGCCCTGGCGGCCGGGGTGGCCGCGATGGTGGTGGGCATCGTCGGCCTGGTCCTCACCGCGCTGCGGGACGGCTCCACCGTGCCCGCCCCGGCCGGCGCCGACCCCGAGCTGGCGGCCGAGCTCGCCGACGCCCGGCGCGAGTGGCAGCACGCCCTGCGCGACCGGGCGCTGCTGCCGTACCTGCACGCCGCCCTGCGCGCCGACCCGGCGGCCCGGCCCGCGCCGCCGCCCTCCGTCCCCGCGCAGGCCGGGGAGCGCCACCGGCCCGACGGCGGCGGCCCCGGCTACACCGGACCGGGCTTCAGCAGCCCCGGAGCCGAGGGCCTCACCGATCCGGAGGGCCGGGAACCGCGCACCGCCGGCTTCAGCACCCCCGACTTCACCGGCCCCGGCTACACGCCCCCGGCCTTCACCGGCCCCGACGACGTCTGACCGCCTGCCCAACGAGCCGGTCGCAGGAGGATATTGATGCGGCATCCGGAAAAGGGGATCATGGAAACGTCACCAGGACCGCCACCACCCCGGGGAGCCCGCCCATGACCGCCATCCGCGTCAAGGCCTTCGACCACCTCGTCCTCAACGTCCAGGACATAGAGAAGTCGCTGGAGTTCTACACCGGACTGCTCGGCCTGGCCCCGGTCCGGGTCGACGAGTGGCGGGACGGGAAGGTCTCCTTCCCCTCCGTCCGGGTCACCGACGAGACCATCATCGACCTGTTCTCCCGCCCCCGCGGCGAGTCCAACGTCGACCACATCTGCCTCACCGTCGAGCCCCTGGACTGGCAGGAGGTCGTCGACTCCGGCGCCTTCACCGTCCTCGACGGGCCCGGCCCCCGCTACGGCGCCCGCGGCACCGGCACCTCGCTCTACGTCGCGGACCCGGACGGCAACACCGTCGAGCTCCGCTGGTACGAGGAGGACGTCCGCTGACGTCCGCGGGACCGCCCCCGGCAGCCGGATGCCGTGGCGCCGCGCTGGGAAGCCCCCTCCACCTCCCAGCGCGGCACGACCGGTTCCGGCGTCAGTCCGCCAGCGGCAGGTAGACCCGGTTGCCCTGGGCGGCGAACTCCTCGGACTTGGCCTGCATGCCGGCCAGGGCCTCGGCGTCGAACCCGCTCGCCACCGCGCTGGACCCCTCGCCGTGCTCGTCGCGGATCTTCTGACTGATCTTCATCGAGCAGAACTTCGGGCCGCACATCGAGCAGAAGTGGGCCGTCTTGGCGGGTTCGGCGGGGAGGGTCTCGTCGTGGAAGTCGCGCGCGGTCTCCGGGTCGAGGGCCAGGTTGAACTGGTCCTCCCAGCGGAACTCGAAGCGGGCGTCGGAGAGGGCGTCGTCCCACTCCTGGGCGCCGGGGTGGCCCTTGGCCAGGTCGGCGGCGTGCGCGGCGATCTTGTAGGTGATGACGCCGGTCTTCACGTCGTCCCGGTTGGGCAGGCCCAGGTGCTCCTTGGGCGTGACGTAGCAGAGCATCGCGGTGCCCCACCAGGCGATCATCGCGGCGCCGATGCCCGAGGTGATGTGGTCGTAGCCGGGCGCGACGTCGGTGGTCAGCGGGCCGAGCGTGTAGAACGGCGCCTCGTCGCAGATCTCCTTCTGGAGATCCATGTTCTCCTTGATCTTGTGCATCGGGACGTGGCCCGGGCCCTCGATCATCACCTGGACGTCGCGCTCGCGGGCGATCCGGCCCAGCTCGCCCAGCGTCTGCAGCTCGGCGAACTGCGCCTCGTCGTTGGCGTCGGCGATCGAGCCGGGGCGCAGGCCGTCACCGAGCGAGAAGGTGACGTCGTAGCGCGCGAGGATGTCGCAGAGCTCCTCGAAGTTGGTGTAGAGGAAGTTCTCCTGGTGGTGCGCCAGACACCAGGCGGCCATGATCGAGCCGCCGCGCGAGACGATGCCGGTCTTGCGGCGGGCGGTCAGCGGCACGTACCGCAGCAGCACGCCGGCGTGCACGGTCATGTAGTCGACGCCCTGCTCGCACTGCTCGATGATCGTGTCGCGGTAGACGTCCCAGCTCAGCTCCTCGGCCTTGCCGTCGACCTTCTCCAGCGCCTGGTAGAGCGGCACGGTGCCGATCGGCACGGGGGAGTTGCGCAGGATCCACTCGCGGGTGGTGTGGATGTTGCGGCCGGTGGAGAGGTCCATGACGGTGTCGGCACCCCAGCGGGTGGCCCAGGTCATCTTCTCCACCTCCTCCTCGATCGAGGAGGTGACGGCGGAGTTGCCGATGTTGGCGTTGATCTTCACCAGGAAGTTGGTGCCGATGACGGCCGGCTCCACCTCGGGGTGGTTCACGTTGACCGGGATGACGGCGCGGCCGCGGGCCACCTCGGAGCGGACGAACTCCGGTGCCAGGCCCTCCCGCAGGGCCACGAACTCCATCTCCGGCGTCACGATCCCGCGCTTGGCGTACGCGAGCTGGGTGACGGCGCCGCCGTCGCGGCCGCGCAGCGGGCGGCGCGGGCGGCCGGGGAAGACGGCGTCGAGGTTGCGCAGGTTCCCGCCGCGCGGCGAGGTGTGCTTGATCCCGTCGTCCTCGGGGCGGGCCTCGCGGCCGTCGTACTCCTCGACGTCGCCGCGCTGGCGGATCCAGGCGTCCCGCAGCGGCGGCAGGCCGCGCCGGACGTCGGGCTGGTACGCCGGGTCGGTGTACGGGCCGGAGGTGTCGTACAGCGGGACGGTCTTCCCGTTGGTGAGCACGACCTCGCGGTACGGAACCCGCAGGTCGGGGCGGGAGCCGTCGCGGTAGGCCTTGCGCCAGGCCGGGGTGGGGTAGCCGGTGCCCGCGCTGCTGGGGGCGGAGTTCCGGGCAGACTGCGGCTGTGCATCGAACGTGGTCATCTGACCCTCTACTCCCTACGCCGGCATTACCCGGTCAGGTTCCTGCGGTCGACGCAGCGTTCGGCACGTCCGACGACGTCCCGGTCAGCGTCCTCTCAGCCCGGTGCTCCGAGCTCCCGTGTCCGCAGGCGGTGTTGCCTGCACAAGACGTCCAACACCGTAGCGACCGAATCGCCGCTGGTCCAGAGGGGGTCCACGGACGGGGATCCGGGCGGGGATCCCGGCGGGGCGCCCGGCGACGGGGCGGGGCGGGCACACTGGCAGTCGGACCGGCCGGGCGGGCGGCCGGCGGGGCGACGAGGGAGGGCCGAGTGGTCGGGAGCACCGGGCGGGTCAGCGGAGCGGTGGGAGCGGGTCTGGTCGGCGAGGTGATGGTGCATGTGGTCGAGCGCCAGGGGACGGAGGCGTTCCTCGCCTACCTGGCCGTGCCGGGCGACCGGCTGCCGGTCGGAACGCCGGTGGTGGTGGTCGAGTACCAGCCGCCGCGCACGGTCTACGTGGCGCCGATCCTGCCGTGACGACGACGACGTGACGATGTTGTGACAGCACGTCATGTCCGCTCCCTTTTCTTCGGGTTGGCCCCGGCGGACAATCCGAAACGGCGCATCTCATGTGCCGGAAGGGGGAGTTGAACCATGCTGTACGTCATCGCCGGGGCGGTCGCCGCGGTGCTGCTGATGGGCGTCACGCTCTTCAAGCTCATGTGGCGGGTGGCCGAGCCCAACGAGGCCCTGATCATCTCCGGTTCCAAGCACCGCACCGAGGGGGTCGGCGACGGGCTGGGGTTCCGGATCGTCACCGGGCGCGGGACCTTCGTCACGCCGGGCCTGCAGGGCGTCCGCCGGCTCTCGCTGGATCTCAACGAGGCCGAACTGAACGTCGAGTGCGTCACCACGCAGGGCATCCCGGTGCGGGTCAAGGGCGTGGTGATCTTCAAGGTCGGCGACGACCAGGTCTCCATCGCCAACGCCGCCCGGCGCTTCCTCGACCAGCAGAAGCTGATCAGCCAGCGCGTCCACAACGTCTTCGCCGGGCACCTGCGGTCGATCGTCGGCGGACTCACCGTCGAGGACATGATCCGCGACCGCGAGCGGCTCACCGGGGAGACCAGGGCCGCCTCCGGACTGGAGATGGAGAAGCTCGGCCTGATCATCGACACCCTGCAGATCCAGGAGATCATCGACCCGACGGGCTACATCAAGAACCTCGCCATCCCGCACGCCGCCGCCGTGCAGCGGGACGCCCGGATCGCCCAGGCCGAGGCGGACCGGATGGCCACCGAGGCGGAGCAGGAGGCCGCCGCCCGCAAGGCCGAGGCGACCCGCAACAGTGCGATCCAGCAGTCCGCGTACCAGGCCGAGCGGGACACCGCCAACGCCCGGGCCGAGCAGGCCGGACCGCTCGCGTTGGCCGCCGCCCGGCAGGAGGTCGTCGTCCAGGAGACCAAGGTCGCCGAGCTGGAGGCGCGCCGCAAGGAGCAGCAGCTGCAGATCGACATCCGCAAGCCGGCCGACGCCAAGGCGTACGAGACCCGCACCCGGGCCGAGGCGGATCGCGACGCCCGGATCTCCGCCGCGCAGGCGCAGGCCCGGGAGACCGAGCTGCGGGCGGCGGCCGAGGCCAGCCAGGTCAGGATCGCGGCCGAGGCCGCGGCCGACGCCACCAAGCTGCGCGGGCTGGCGGACGCCGAGGCGACCAAGGCCACCGGTCAGGCGGAGGCCGCGGCCACCGAGGCCCGCGGTCTGGCGGACGCGGAGGCGACCCGGGCGATCGGGCTCGCCAAGGCCGAGGGGCTCAAGGCCCGGGCCGCGGCGCTCACCGCGAACCCGGACGCCGTGGTGGCCCAGGAACTGGCGGAGAAGTGGCCGGACATCGTGCTGGCCGCGTCGGAGTCCTTCGGCAACGTCGAGCACATGGTGCTGCTCAACGGCGCCGAGGGCGTGGGGGACCTCTTCACCAAGGCGCTGACCATGGGCGGGACCGGGCTCGGGCTGGCCCGGCAGCTGCTCACCACCCTGCAGGGGCCGGCCCAGCCCGCCGGGACGGCCGCGGTGGAGCCGGCCGGCCCGGTGCCGGTCCAGCGGGTGCCGGTCGAGGAGTGAGCGAGGCGTAGCCGCGGCACGGGTGAAACACCGGACGCCCGCACCCCCACGGGGTACGGGCGTCCGGGAGCCGGCGGGTCAGTTCCTGGCGGCCTTCTTCACCAGGGTCCACACGGCGGCGGCGATCCCCACCACCACCAGCAGCTTGATGGCCAGGCCCAGCAGCGCGCCCACCACGCCGAAGACGAACCCGACGATGTTCCAGGCGAGGATCAGCACCAGCACCGGGACGACGATGTTGCGCACCCAGGAGGGCAGCGACTTCCAGAACTCAGCCATGTCCGTTCCTTCTCTCCCCTCGGGCCGGCTGCCGTCCGGTGCCGCATCCCGCTTGCTTTCGATATGTCGATCGTACGGGGGCGGGAGGGCCGGAACGAGGGTCTGCAGCCCGGAGAGAACCCGGAGAACACCCCGACTCCCGGCCCCGGGGTAACCCCTGGTTCGGGCAGGGCGCGGGCGGGGTGCGGGCGCGGGCGAACGGCGTGCGGGCGGCTCAGACCGGCCAGGTCTCGCCGCGCCAGGCGGCGTCCCAGAACATCCACTCGTACCGCGAGGTGGTGGTGAAGTGCTCCACCACCCGGCGGCGTTCGGCCGGGGAGAGCTCCTCGCCGATCCGGTCGGCGAGCGCGAGCACCCGGCGGACCACGGACTGGAACGCCTCGTCGCCGTAGGTGGCGATCCACCGGGCGTACAGCGGCTCGGGGGAGCCCTTGGCCAGCAGCTCCCCGCCGACCCGGGCGTAGATCCAGTAGCAGGGCAGCACCGCGCCGAGCGCCTCCGCGAAGGAGCCGCCGTAGACGGTGGCCAGCAGGTAGCTGGTGTAGGCCCGGGTGGTGGGCAACACCGGTTCGGCGGCGGCCTGTTCGGCGCTGCCGCCGAAGGCGGTCAGGAACTCGGCGTGCATGCCCTGCTCGGCCGCCAGCGCGCCGACCGCGTCGTCCGCGAAGGCCCGCACGTCCTCCTCGCCGGGCGCCTTGGCGGCGCAGACGGCGAGTGCGCGGGCGTAGTCGCGCAGGTAGTGCGAGTCCTGGACGACGAAGTGGCGGAACGCCTCCCGCGGCAGGGTGCCGTCGGTGAGGCCGCCGATGAAGGGGTGGTCGAGGATCTCGGCGTAGACCGGCTCGATCGCCGCCCAGAGTTCTTCCGTCAGGCTCAGGCTCATGCCTCGACCCTAACGGGGCCGGCCGGGCCGGAGCGGGCCCGTCCACCCGGGGGTACGGGGGCGCGGGTCAGTCCTCCGGCGGGGAGAACACCACCAGCACCCGCAGCTCCTCGGTGATGCGGTGGAACCGGTGCGGCACGCCGGCCGGGACGTACACCACGGTGCCGCGGCCCACCGTCGTGGTCTCGTCGCCGACGGTCAACTCGGCCCGGCCGCTGATCACCTGGTAGATCTCGTCCTGCGCGTGCGCGGTCTGCGGGTCGGTGTCGCCGGGGGAGAGCGCGTACAGGCCGGCGGACATCCGCGGCTCGCGCAGGAAGCGCAGGTAGGCACCGTCGTTGGCGGCGCGTTCGGCGTCCAGTTCGTCGAGCCGGAACAGCTTCATCGGGGCGCTCTCCTCCGCGGTGCTCCGGGGCCGGGCCCCCCGGGCGGTCACCAGGGCATTCAACACCACCCGTGCCCACCGGGAGCTTCCCCCGCCCTGGTCCGCCTGCCACGCTGGCCCCATGAAGGGTTTCGTCATCAAGACACTTATCAACGCGGCCGCCATCTGGGTGGCCGCCTGGATCGTCACCGGCATCACGCTGACCGGTGACGACTGGCAGCACAAGGCGCTGACGGTGGTCGCCGTGGCGCTGCTGTTCGGCGTGGTGAACTGGCTGATCAAGCCGGTGGTGAAGCTGTTCTCGCTGCCGCTGTTCATCCTCACCCTGGGGCTGTTCACCTTCGTCGTCAACGCCCTGATGCTCTGGCTGACCTCCTGGGCGTCGGACAAACTGAACCTGGACTTCCACGTCGACGACTTCTGGGCCGCGCTGTTCGGCGCGCTGATCATCAGCCTGGTGTCCTGGGGGCTCAACCTGGCGCTCGGCGACGACGACTGAGCGGCGCCGTGCAGGCGGCACCGAAGGGGCCCGCACCCGGGACGTCACCGGGTACGGGCCCCTTCCGCCGTTCCGGCCGGGCGAGCGGTGGTCACCTCCCGCACCCGCCGAGGATGTCCGCGAGCTGGGCGTCGAGTTCCCCGCCGGTGAGCTCCTGACCCATCGGCACCAGCCGGGCGGTCCTGGCCAGGAAGGCGACCAGCGGGGCCGCGGAGGCCCGCAGCAGGGCGTCGCCCCCGGGGGAGTGCAGCACGATGCCGACCTCGGCGAGGTCCCCGCCGACCGGGTGGATGTGCACGTCGCCCTCGCCGGAGGGCCCGCTGAGGCCGTCCAGCAGCAGCTCACGGGCGAAGACCCAGGTGACCGGTTCGTCGCCGGGCAGGTGGAAGGTGAACCGGACCGCGTACGGGTCGGCGGGGTCGTACCCGAGGCCGGCCACGATGCGGAAGGAGAGCTCGTGGGAGACCACCAGGTTCATCGTCAGGTGCCCCTGGACTGTGCTGTGCTGCATGGCGCCAGTACCTCTCGATCTGCCGGGCCGTGCGTGCCGTGGATCCGCCGCCGGCCGGGCATGTGCAGTTCGCTGACATGGGAGGGGAAGCAGCTGGGTCGGTCCGTGCGCTCCGCGATCCGGTCCATGGCCGCACCCGGCCCCCAGCCCGGGTCCGTGCGCGGGAGGACATCCGGAGCGAACCGCTCCGATTGGTCCGACAGGCGCTCATTGCAGCACAGGCGGCGCGAGGCCGCAATGACTTCGTCGGCGATCATTCGGTAAAATCCTTCGAATCGAAGGAACATTGTCGGAAATGATTGATAATCTCATGTTCGGCTTATCCTTCGCCTGCACCCCTCCGAGACCCGGCCGTACTGCGGGCCCGGCCCGATCGGACGCACCCGGGCGGGCCCGGGGTTTCGGCCCCGGCGGCCTGCGGGAGACTCCCGCACAACGCTCCAGCCCCGGAGGTCGCCATGCGCACCCCGCCCCGCCCCGTCGTCAAACGCACCGCGCGGGCGATCCTGCTGGAACTCGACCCGGACGACCCGCACTCCCCGGCCTCCATCGTGCTGATCAAACGGACCCGGCCCGGTTCCCCGCACCCGTACTGGATCACCCCGGGCGGCGGGGTCGAGCACGACGACCGCAGCGTGGTCGACGCCCTGCACCGCGAGGTGGACGAGGAACTCGGCGGCAAGGTGGTGGACGTCGTCCCCGCCTTCGTCGACACCGTCAGCCACCCCCTCCACCACCACCCGGGCGGGGGGACGCCCGGCGACGAGGACATGCTCAACCCGCACGGGGTCAAGGTGCAGCACTTCTTCGTCTGCCGGCTCGCCTCGATGGACCTCAGCCGGCGGCACGGGCCCGAAGTGGACGAGCCCAACGGGGAGTACGAGGTGGTCCGGCTGCCCTTCACCCGGGAGGGCGTCACCTCGGTGAACGTCGTCCCGCCCAGCCTGCGCGCCTACCTGGCGGCCAACATCGAGGGCGTCCTCGCCCTGCTCGCCCCCGACCTGGGCTGAGCCCGCCCGCCCGGCCGGCCCGCTCAGCCCGCCGCCAGGTCGCCCACCAGGTCGTGCCGGATCCGCTCCGGCGCGACCCCGGCCCGCAGCAGCACGGCGGCCCCGCGCCGGATCATCGCGGCCGGCCCGCTGAGATACGCGTCCCGGCCGGTCCACGGCCCGAACCGGCCCACCACCTCGGGCAGTTCACCGGCGAGCGCACCACCGCCCGAGGCGCCGGCACCGGACAGCACCGGGTGGACCGAGAGCCACGGGTGCCGCGCGGCCAGCGCGCTCAACGCCTCCAGCTCGTACAGCTCCGCGGCCTGCCGGGCGCCGTAGAACACCTTCACCGAGCGGCCGGCCGCGCCGTACTCGGCCACCTCCTCGACCAGCGCCCGGACCGGGGCGATGCCGGTGCCGCCGCCCAGGCAGAGCAGGTCCGCGCCGCGCGCGTGGTCGACGGTCATCGCGCCGGCCGCCGGCCCCAGCCGCAGCACGTTCCCGGGCACCGCCCGGTGCACCAGCGCGTTGCTCACCCAGCCCGCCGGGACGGCCTTCACGTGGAAGGTCAGCAGGCCGTCCGGCCGGGGCGCGGTGGCGAACGAGAAGTGCCGCCAGACCCGCGGCCACCAGGGCGTCTCCAGGCTGGTGTACTGCCCGGCCCGGTACGGATAGGCCTGGTCCGGGCGGACGGTGATCACCGCGACGTCCGGGGTGCGGCGCTCGTGGCCGACCACCTCGGCCTGCCACCAGGGCGGGGACGTCCGGGCGGCCTCCTCGGCGGCCTCGATCATGATCGAGGAGACCAGCCGGTACACCCGGCGCCAGGCCAGCTCGGTGTCGGCGTCCCAGCGGTTGCCCGCATACCGGGCCAGCGCCTGCACCAGGCACTCCCCCACCGGGCCGTAGTGGCCGGTCACCGTGCCGTACCGGCGGTGGCCGCGGCCGAGCGCGCTCAGGTAGGTGCGGAGCCCCTCCGGGTCGTCGGCGCTGCGGGCGGCCGTCAGCAGGGCGCGGAAGAGCCGGTCGCGCTGGACGTCCATGGCGGCCGGGAACAGGGCGCGGACCTCGGGGTGGTGCAGGAAGATCAGCGCGTAGAAGTGCGCGGTGGCCCGGTCGGCGACCGGCTCGACCACGGCCAGGCTGGCCCGGATCAGCTCGATGTCGCGGGCGGTGGGCGGCTGGTCGGCGGCGGTGTGCAACAAGGGCGCGGGCGCGACGGCGGAGGCCGGGCCCGGGTCGCCCGGGGTCTGCAGCGCCCGGCCGCGGCTCGTCGCGGTCCGCCCGGCCGCGGGCTCGGGGGCGTCGCCCGGGCCGGCCCAGTTCAGGCCGGGGGCGCGGCTGAACAGCGGCTCGACCACCGGGGCGGGCGGCCCGGCGGGCCCGGCGCCCGGCGGCCGGCTCGGCGCGGGGACGGCGGGCGGCTCGGACGGCGGGGCGGGGATCGCCGGCAGCGGCGGGAGGTCGGGCGGGTCCAGCGGCATCGGCGGGAGGTCGGGCGGGTCCAGCGGCATCGGCGGCAGGACGGCGGTGACGGCGGTACCGCCCGGGGCGGCCTGGGCGGCGGCGGCCCGGGGGCCGGTGGCCTGGGCGGCGGCGGCCGGCAGGGCGGCCGGGACGACGGCCGGCCGGACGCCCGACGCGATCTGCGGGACGGTGTCCGGGGCGGTGGCCGGGGCGGTGTCCGGCGTGAGGTCCGGGGCGATGTCCGGCATCCCGGGCACGGCCGCCGCTCCTGCCGAGCCGTGCCCGGTACGGACCAGAAGTGTTCTGCGGGACTTCACCGCAACGTTTCGAGTACCCAAGAGAATCGTTTCGCCTCCGGCCGGCCTGTGCCACCACCTGGCTTGTCCCTGTTGACGCCTAGGCAGCGTGGCACGCCCGAAGTGCTCATCCGACAAATCGCGCGAAGCCCGGACACCCGCCCCCGGGACGCGCTACTCTCCTCCGACCCGCGGCCGCCCTGCGCGACGAAAGCACCACGCAGGGCGACCGGTCCCAGGTCAGAGCTGCCGCAGCAGCATCCCCGGCTGCTCGACGCAGTCCGCCACGAACCGCAGGAAGCCGCCCGCCGTCCCGCCGTCGCAGACCCGGTGGTCGAAGGTGAACGACAGCTGGGTCACCTCGCGCACCGCCAACCCGCCCTGGTGGACCCAGGGCTTGGCGACGATCCGGCCGACCCCGAGCATCGCCGCCTCGGGGTGGTTGAGGATCGGGGTGGACCCGTCCACGCCGAACACCCCGTAGTTGTTCAACGTGAAGGTGCCGCCGGTGAGTTCGGCCGGAGTCAGCGAGCCGACCCGGGCCGCCTCGGTCAACCGGCCCAACTCGGCGCCGAGTTGCTCGGTGCTCAGTGCCTGCGCGTCCCGCACCACCGGGACGACCAGCCCGCGCTCGCCCTGCGCGGCGAAGCCCAGGTGCACCGCGGAGTGCCGCAGGATTCCCGAACCGTCCTCCGTCACGCTGGAGTTGAGCTCCGGGAAGCGCGCCAGTGCGACCGTGCAGATCCGGGCCAGCAGCGCCAGCACGCTCACCTTCGGGCCGGGTGTGGCATTCAACTGCCGCCGCAACGCCATCAGTTCGGTGGCATCCGCATCCACCCAGCAGGTCGCCGCGGGGATCTCCCGGTGGCTGCGGGTGAGCTTCTCGGCCACCGCCCGGCGCAGCCCGCGCAGCGGGACGACGCCGTCCACTGCGGCGGGTGCCGCGGCCGCCGGGACCACCGGAGCCGCGACCTTGGCGGCCACCGCCCGTTCGACGTCCGCACGCATGATCAGGCCGTCCGGTCCGCTGCCGGTGACCGCGGCCAGGTCGACCCCCTGCTCCCGGGCCAGCCGGCGCACCAGCGGCGAGATCACCGGCACGACCACCGGAGCCGCCGGAGCGGAAGGAGCCGAAAGAGCCGCCGGGGCCGGAGGCAGCACCGGGGCCGCGGGCGCCGGCACCGCGACGGGGGCGGCGGCACGGGCGCCGGCCGGCACCCCGACCCGCCGCCGACGGCCGCCCCGGTCCGGCTCGGCGACGCCGTACCCGACCAGCGGCCGCTCCACCGCGGCGGCCAGGACCTCCGCGACCAGCGGCTGCTCGCCCTCCCCGGGCGCCACCGCGACCGTCACCAGCGGCGCGCCGACCGCCACCTCCTCGCCCGGCTCGCCGAACAGGGCGGTGACCACCCCGCCGTACGGGCAGGGCACCTCGACCACGGCCTTGGCGGTCTCCACCTCCACCACCGGCTGGTCGACGGCGATCACCTCGCCGACCTCGACCATCCAGCGGACCACCTCGGCCCCGGTCAATCCCTCACCGAGGTCGGGCAGGGTGAACTCACGCACGACGGGCATCATCCTCAGTCCTCCCACTGCAGCCGGGCGACCGCGTCCAGGATCCGGTCCACCCCGGGCAGGTGGTGGTGCTCCAGCATCGGCGGCGGGTACGGGATGTCGAAGCCGGTGACCCGCACCACGGGCGCGGCCAGGTGGTGGAAGCAGCGCTCGGTGACCCGGGCGGCGATCTCCGCGCCGGTGCCGCCGAAGCCGCTCGCCTCGTGCACCACCACGGCCCGGCCCAGCGAGCGGACCACCCGGCAGACCGTCTCGTCGTCGAACGGGACCAGCGTGCGCAGGTCCAGCACCGCGAGGTCCCAGCCCTCGGCCTTGGCCGCCTCGGCCGCCTCCAGGCAGACCGGCAGCGAGGGCCCGTAGGTGATCAGCACCGCGGAGGTCCCGGGGCGCCGCAGCACCGCCCTGCCGACCGGCTCCACCGGCGCGGCCGGGTCGAACTCCGCCTTGCCCCAGTAGAGCCGCTTCGGCTCCAGGAAGACCACCGGGTCGTCGGAGGCGATCGACGCCCGCAGCAGCCCGTACGCGTCGGCCACCGTGGCCGGCGTGACCACGTGCAGGCCGGGGGTGCTGGTGTAGTACGCCTCCGAGGCGTCGCTGTGGTGCTCGACGCCGCCGATCCCGCCGCCGTACGGGATCCGGACGGTGATCGGCAGCGGGAGCTTCCCCGCGGTGCGGTTGCGCATCTTGGCGACGTGCGAGAAGAGCTGTTCCAGCGCCGGGTAGGCGAAGGCGTCGAACTGCAGCTCCACCACCGGGCGCAGCCCGTACATGGCCATGCCGATCGCGGTGCCGAGGATGCCCGCCTCGGCCAGCGGGGTGTCGAGACAACGGTCCGGGCCGAACTCGGCGGTCAGCCCGTCGGTGATCCGGAAGACGCCGCCGAGCGCGCCGACGTCCTCGCCGAGCACGTGCACGGCCGGGTCCTCGCGCATGGCGTCCCGCAGCGCGGAGTTGAGCGCCTGCGCCATGGTGGCGGTGCGCGAAGAGACAGCGGTGTTGCTCATCAGTGCTGCACCTCGGCCTCGGCGGCCAGCTCGGCGGACAACTGGGCGGCCTGCTCCCGCAGCTGCGGGGTGGGCTCGGCGTAGACGTGGGCGAAGAGCGACATCGGGTCCAGCTCGGCGTCGGCGTGGAACTCGGCCCGCATCCGGGCCGCCAGCGCCTCGGCCTCGTCGGCCGCCTCCTGCACCAGCGTGTCGTCCAGCAGGCCGAGGGCCCGCAGGTGGCGCTCCATCAGCAGGATCGGGTCGTGCTCCCGCCAGGCGGCCACCTCGGCCTCGTCCCGGTAGCGGGTGGCGTCGTCGGCGTTGGTGTGCGCCTCGATCCGGTAGGTGAGCGCCTCGACCAGGGTCGGGCCACCGCCGGTCCGGGCCCGCTCGACCGCCTCCGCGAGCACGCCGTGCACGGCCGGAGCGTCGTTGCCGTCCACCAGCCGGCCCGGCATGCCGTAGCCGACGGCCTTGTGGGCCAGGGTGGGCGCGGCCGACTGCGCGGTCAGCGGGACGGAGATCGCGTAGCCGTTGTTCTGCACCAGGAAGACCACCGGGGCCTGGAGCACGGCGGCGAAGTTCAGCGCCTCGTGGAAGTCGCCCTCGCTGGTCCCGCCGTCGCCGAGCAGCGCCAGCGCGACCACCGGCTCGCCGCCGAGCTTCGCGGCGTGCGCCAGCCCGACGGCGTGCGGGGCCTGGGTGCCGAGCGGGGTGCACAGCGGCGCGGTGCGGGTGGCCCGCGGGTCGTAGCCGGTGTGGGCGTTGCCGCGCAGCAGGGTCAGCGCCTCCAGCGGGTCGACCCCGCGGGAGACCACCGCGAGGGTGTCCCGGTAGCTGGGGAAGAGCCAGTCGTGCTCGCCGAGCGCCAGCGCGGCGGCGACCTGGCAGGCCTCCTGGCCGGTGGAGGCCGGGTACACGGCGAGCCGGCCCTGCTTGGTCAGGGTGGTGGCCTGCTGGTTGTAGCGGCGGCCGACCACCAGGCGGCGGTACAGCTCGCGCAGCAGCGCCGGGTCGTACTTCTCCAGCTCGGGAGTGCCGAGCACGCGGACCGGCGAGGCGTCCGGGAGCAGCGGCGCCGGGTCGGTGCGCGGGGCGGTCGCCCCGGGCAGCCAGCCCGGCACCGCCGTGTGGTGTCTGTGGTCGAGAACGGTCATCTCGGGGCACCTCCAGGGGTGGCGGGGGCTCCCTACCGATTGTTCGGTCGTCTGTTCATCTTGACCAGAAGCGTGACAAGGTGCTGGACAATCGGCCCGGGCGGCGGTCGACTGGTGGCAGTGCGTCCAATCAGTGAGGGTGGGGGGTCATGTCGGCTGAACAGACGTCCAGACTCGACCGTGTCGACCGGGCGATCCTGCGGCTGCTGCAGCAGGACGGTCGCGCCTCGATCCGCTCGGTGGCCGAGCGGGTGCACGTGTCCCGGGCGAACGCGTACGCCCGGATCTCCAGGATGGTCGAGGACGGCGTCATCCGCGGCTTCACGGCCCGGGTCGACCACGAAAAGGCAGGTCAGGGCGCATCCGCGTACGTCACCCTGAAGATCGTGCAGAACTCCTGGCGCTCGGTCCGCGAGCAGCTGCTGGAGCTGCCCGGGGTGGCCCACATCGCCCTGGTCGGCGGGGACTTCGACGTGCTGCTGCTGGTGCACACCGCCGACAACCACGCGCTGCGGGAGCTGGTGCTGGGCAGCATCCAGTCCATCCCGCAGGTGCTCGGCACCCGCACGATGCTGGTCTTCGAGGAGACGGACCAGGTGCCGCCGGACAGCCCCTGAGGCGGGTCCGACCCGCCCTGGCGGGCGCCCCGGGTCAGCGGGCGCCCCCGGTCAGCGGGCGCCCCCGGTCACGCCCGCAGGCCGTCGAAGGCCAGGTGGACCACCGCGTCGGCGACGCCGTCGGCCGCCTTGAGGCCCGGGCGGTACCACTCCACGATCGAGTTGATCATGCCGAAGAGCAGCCGGGTGGCCAGCCGGGGCTCGACGTCCGCCCGCAGCGCGCCGTCCGCGACGGCCGCCCGCAGCAGCTCGGCGACCTGGTGGTCGAACTCGCGGCGCCGCTCCAGCGCCCACTGCTCGGTGGCCGTGTTGCCGCGCACCCGCAGCAGCAGGGTGACGTAGGGCAGTTCCTCCAGCAGCACCTCGGCGGTCCGCCGCACCACGTGCTCCAGCCGCTCCACCGCAGGGCCCGCGACCGCGGCCGGCTCGGCCAGGATCCCGAACAGACCGTCCAGCGCGCGTCCGACGGCGAGCCGGAGCAGCTCCTCCTTGCCGCGCACGTGGTGGTAGATCGACGACTTGGAGATGCCGGCCGCCCGGGACAGGTCCTCCATCGAGGTTCCGTCGTAGCCGCGCTCGTTGAAGACGTCGACGGTCACCGCGAGCAGCGACTCCACGGTGTAGGCGGTGCGCGTGGTGTGATCGGCCATCCTCCGAGTATCCCCGGCCCCGCTCGGCCCCACGCGATCGGGTCGGCCGCTCCGCACCGCCGCCGCCCCGCACCGCCGCCGCCCCGCTCCGGGCCGCACAGGCCCTAGACTCGGCGGACGATCGTCCACACAGGGTGGGGAGCATGAGCGCAATACCGGCAGTCGCCTCCGACGTGCCCGAGCAGCGCAGCGGCGAGCCGGAGAGCGGCACGGAGACCGGCTGGCAGGAGCGCGCCCGTGCGCTGGCCGTCCGGTTCGGACCGGCCGTCTGGTGCTACGCGGTGCTCAAGCTGGTCGGATTCACCGTCTTCATGAAGCTGCTCTCGTTCTCCGGCGAGTACGCCGGGAAGCACCCCCGGTTCGGCGGCGGCGCCAACCCGTGGGACGTCCTGGCCAGCTGGGACGGCTGGTGGTACCAGCAGGTGGCCGAGTTCGGCTACCACCCGGCGCTGGTCCCGATCCCCGGAGGCACGCCCGGCTTCACCATCGAGCAGAACTCGGCCGCGTTCTTCCCGCTCTACCCGGGCCTGATGCGGCTGGTCTCGGACGGCACCGGCCTCGGCCTGTACGGCGCCGGGATGCTGGTCTCGGTGGTGGCCTCGCTGTTCGCCGCGGCCGGCATCTACGCGGTGGTGGACCGGATGGCCGGGCCGCGGGCCGGTGTGATCGCGGCCGGGCTCTGGGCGATCGCCCCGGGCTCCGGCGCCGAGTGGGCGATCTACTCCGACTCGCTGTTCGTCGCCCTGGCCGCCTGGGCCTGCTACTGCGTGATGACCCGGCAGTGGGTCGCGGCCGGGGTGATCACCCTGGTCGCCGGGCTCAACCGGCCGACCTCGGCGGCGCTGATCGGCGCCGTCGGCCTGGCCGCGCTGGTCGCGCTGTTCCGGCGGGAGAGCGGTATCGCCCGCCCGGTGACGGCGATGCTGCTGGCCCCGGCCGGCCTGCTCGGCTACGTCGGCTGGGTCGGCTGGAAGACCGGCGACTGGGGCGGCTACTTCAAGATCCAGCACGACGCCTGGCTGCACTACTTCGACTTCGGCGTGGGCACCTTCCACGCGGTCCGCGGGGTCATGCTGGGGCGGTCGGACTACCCGTTCGCGTTCCCGGTCGCGGACCAGTTGTCCACCCTGATCGTGCTGACCCTGCCGGTGCTGATCGTGCTGCTGGTCCGGCTGCGCCCGCCGCTGGTGCTGACCGCCTACACCCTGGCCACCATCGTCTCGGTGCTCGGCAGCCTGGGCATCTTCGGCAACACCTCGCGCTACCTGCTGCCGGCGTTCCCGCTGCTCATCGCCCTGGCGGTGGCGATGCGCAAGCTCAGCTGGCCGGTGCTGGCGGCGGTGCTCGGCACCGGCGCGGTCGCCTCGGGCTGGTACGGCGGGTACGTGATCTTCGAGCTCGGCATCCCGTAAACCGGCTCCGGAACCACTCCGGGGGCGCGTCCACCACGGACGCGCCCCCGTCTGCTTCCACGGACCCCCGCCGGACAAACCCGGTCCGGGTTCGTCACACCCTCTTGAGCCGACCGATCGTTCGGTTACTCTGTGACGTGTCCCGTCCTCCCCTCTGAGGAGCGCACACCATGTCCGCAGCGGTCACCCACCCCCTCGTCGCCGAGCTGGTCGAACGCCACCAGGCCACCCTGGACGCCGCGCTCGCCGCCGCGGCGAAGCGCGACTACTGGTCGCCCTACCCCGAGTTCCCGAAGGCCTACGGCGAGAGCGGCGCCGCGGACGGCAAGGCCGCCTTCGAGGCCCTGCTGAACCAGCCGTTCGCCCTCGACCGGCAACCCGCCGACGGCGACCTGGTCGGCGGCGAGGCCTCCCCGTACGGCGTCGAGCTGGGCATCGGGTACCCGCACGCCGAGCCGGACGCGCTGATCGCCGCGCTGACCGCCGCCCGGCCCGGCTGGGCCGCCGCCACCCCGCTCGACCGCGCCGCGGTCTGCCTGGAGATCCTGGCCCGGATCAACGCCCGCTCGCACGAGTTCGCGCACGCGGTGATGCACACCACCGGCCAGGCGTACGGCATGGCCTTCCAGGCCGGCGGCCCGCACGCCCAGGACCGCGGCCTGGAGGCCGTCGCCTACGCGTACGCCGAGCAGACCCGGCTGCCGCGCAGCGCCGGCTGGAGCAAGCCGCAGGGCAAGCGCGACCCGCTGGTGATGACCAAGGACTTCACCGTCGTCCCGCGCGGCCTCGCGCTGCTGATCGGCTGCAACACCTTCCCGACCTGGAACGGCTACCCGGGCCTGTTCGCCTCGCTGGCCACCGGCAACCCGGTGCTGGTCAAGCCGCACCCGCGCGCGATGCTCCCGCTCGCGCTGACCGTCCGGATCGCCCGCGAGGTGCTCGCCGAGGCCGGCTACGACCCCAACGTGGTCTGCCTGGCCGCCGAGCACGAGGGCGGTACCGTCGCCCAGACCCTCGCCGTCCGCCCCGAGATCAAGCTGATCGACTACACCGGCTCGACCGCCTTCGGCGACTGGCTGGAGGAGAACGCCCGGCAGGCCGAGGTCTACACCGAGAAGGCCGGCGTCAACACCGTGGTCGTCGACTCCACCGACGACTACCGCGGGATGCTCACCAACCTGGCCTTCTCGCTCTCGCTCTACAGCGGCCAGATGTGCACCACCCCGCAGAACCTGCTGATCCCGCGCACCGGCATCGACACCGAGCAGGGCGCCAAGACCTACGACGAGGTGGTCGGCGACCTCGCCGCCGCGATCGAGGGCCTGCTCTCCGACGACGCCCGCGCCGCCGCCATCCTCGGTGCCGTGGTCAACCCCGGCGTGCTGCAGCGCACGGTCGCCGCGGCCGGCGGCGAGTACGGCGAACTCGCCCTCGCCCCGCGGGTGGTGGCCTCGCCCGAGTTCCCCGCCGCGACCGTCCGCACCCCGGCCCTGGTCAAGCTGGACGCCGACAAGCCGGACGACCGCGCGGTCTTCCGCAGCGAGTGCTTCGGCCCGGTCTCCTTCGCCGTCGCCGTGGAGGACACCGCCGCCGCGGTCGAGCTGCTCCGCGACACGGTCCGGGCCCAGGGCGCGATGACCGCCTCCGGCTACACCACCTCGCCCGAGGTCGAGGCCGCGCTGGTCGAGGCCGCACTCGACTCCGGCGTCTCGCTCTCGCTCAACCTCACCGGCGGGGTGTACGCCAACCAGACTGCCGCCTTCTCCGACCTGCACGGCACCGGCGCCAACCCGGCCGCCAACTCCGCCTACTGCGACGGCGCGTTCGTCGCCAACCGGTTCCGCACCGTGGAGATCCGCCGCCACAGCTGATCCCCGCCGCCCCACCCCTCCGGGGCCCCGGCGCCACGACGCCGGGACCCCGGAGATTCACAGCCCCGTCCCGGACCGCGATGATGGAGGCCGGAAGCGCGCCGAGAGCGGCGTCCAACCTCCGTCCGAACACCGGGAGCTGACACATGACCGCGAAGCAGACCGTCACCGACGTCCTGATCGTCGGCGCCGGACCGACCGGACTGCTGCTGGCCGGAGACCTGGCCACCGCCGGGGTCCGGGTCACCGTCCTGGAGAAGCGCGGCACCGAGTCCAACCTCACCCGGGCCTTCGCCGTGCACGCCCGCAGCCTGGAGATGCTGGACGCCCGCGGCCTGGCCGACGACCTCATCGCGACCGGGCGGCCGCTCGGCTCGCTGCGGCTCTTCGACAAGGTCCGGGTCGACCTCTCGAACCTCCCCACCCGCTTCCCGTTCGTCCTGATCACCCCCCAGTCCAACACCGAACGCCTGCTCCAGGAGCGCGCGGAGAAGGCCGGCGCGACGATCCTGCGCGGCGTCGAGGTCACCGGGCTGCGCCAGGACGCCGAGGGCGTCACGCTGGAGGCCCGCGAGGACGGCCGCACCACCGGCTACCGCGCCCGGTACGCGGTCGGCACCGACGGCGTCCACTCCACCGTCCGCGACCTGCTCGGCATCCCCTTCCCCGGCGAGTCCGTGGTCAACTCCGTGGTGCTGGCCGACGTCCGGCTGGAGCGCGAGCCCGCCGAGGTCATCACCGTCGGGGCCACCGAGGACGGCTTCGCCTTCCTCGCGCCGTTCGGCGACGGCTGGTACCGGGTCATCGCCTGGGACCGGCACGAGCAGCACCCCGACGGCACCCCGCCCCCGCTCGAGCGGATCGCCGAGCTCACCCGCAACACCCTCGGCCAGGACTACGGCCTGCACGACGCCCGGTGGAGCTCGACCTTCCACAGCGACGAGCGGCAGGCCCCCAACTACCGCTCCGGCCGGGTCTTCCTGGCCGGCGACGCCGCGCACTGCCACTCCCCGGCCGGCGGCCAGGGCATGAACACCGGCCTGCAGGACGCCGCCAACCTGTCCTGGAAGCTCGCCGCCGCCGTCCAGGGCTGGGCCACCGACGCGCTGCTCGACACCTACCAGACCGAGCGGCACCCGGTCGGCAAGGCGGTGCTGCGCAGCTCCGGCGCACTGGTCCGGCTCGCCCTCGCGCACTCCGCGCCCACCCGGGCCCTGCGCGGCGCCCTCACCACCATCGCCGAGCACCTCGACGTGGTCGCCACGCGCGGCGCCAAGCTGGTCTCCGGCATCGGCATCCGGTACGCCGCGCCCAAGGACGCCCACCCGCTGGCCGGCCGGCGTGTCCCCGACCTGCGGCTGACCGGTCTGGAAGAGCCCCGCGAGGACGGGCCGGCCTCGCCCGAGCGGCTCTACGAGGCCCTGCGCGGCGGGAAGTTCGTGCTGGTCAGCAATGACGAGCTGTCCGCGGCCGACCCGTGGGCGGACCGCGTGGTCACCGCCGCCCCGGCCGACCCGCACGGCAAGCTGCGGGACACCGTCCTGCTGATCCGCCCCGACGGCTACGCCGCCTGGGCCGCCGTCGACCCGGGCCGCGGCGAGCTCCGCGCCGCCCTCGCCCACTGGCTCGGCACCCCCGGCGACAACTGACCGCCCGGGGGCGCGGGGCGGGTCCGGCCCGCCCCGCGCCCCTCCGGCAGGCTCCTAGGGCCCGGCGTCGCCCCGCAGGCGGGGGTTTGAAGACGAGCCCTAGGCTTTGACCTTCTCGTAGTGCCGCGCCGCCTTCGCCCGGTTCCCGCACACCGCCATCGAGCACCATCGCCGGCGCCCGTTCTGCGACGTGTCGAAGAAGTGCAGAATGCAGGCCTGGTGCGCACACTTCCTGATCCGGTGCGCCCCCTGCCCGAGCAATCCGAGAAAGTCGTCCACCGCCAGCCAGGCCGCCAGCCGTTCCGGCCGGTCCACCTCGACGTGCTCGGCCGGCCCCTGCGGCCCGAGCTCCCGCCGCAGCCGCCCGTGCCGCAGCACCTCGTTCAGCCCGGCGACCGCCGCCGGCCCCGCCTCCCCGTGCAGGTCGAGGTCCCGGACCGCCGCCGCCAGTGCCTCCCGGGCCTCCAGGACGGCCGCCAGCCCGGCTTCCCCGGCCTCGCAGCGCCCGGCCAGCCCGGCCGAGGCGAGCCAGATCCCGTAGCCGTCCGGCTCGCCCAGCAGGTCGTTCACCGGCGTGCCCGCCCACCGCGTGTTCAGCAGGTCCAGCGAGAGCGGCTCGCCGATCAGCGGCCGCGGGTCCCGCGGGTCTGCCTTCCGGTCCGTCATCGGTTCTCCCTCGGTCTCACCCGGTATCCGATTCTACGTCCGCCCCGGTCTGTCCCGAATTGGCCCGCTCGCGGCCGTTGGCGGAAAGGCCCGGAATCGGCCGGGTCCGGTACCGGGAATTCCGCCCCTTAACTGTATGGAGCCTTCTCCATTCGGTTCTCCACAGTTGACTGTTTTTTAGCAACGAATTGCTTGACCATGAGCCAATTCCCTTACCCCCTCTGTCATGTTCTAGCCAGCGTCTCACCCCAGCGACGCCCTGGCCCCTGCCGGCCCCCACACGCCGGCCAGAGGAGGATTCCGTGCGCCCCCGCTCCCTTGCCCTTGCCGCGGCCCTTGCCGTCCTGCCGCTCACCGCCGTCTCGCTCGGCGTCAGCGCCGCCCAGGCGGCCTCCGTCCCCAACGCCGCCGCGCCCCGCGTCTCGCTGCCGAACACGGTGACCCCCGCGGTGGCCCGTTCCGAGAAGAAGGGCGACGTCCCGGCCGACCAGCAGCTGTCCGTCGCGGTCAGCCTGAAGCTGCGCAACACCGCCGAACTGGACCGCTTCCTCGGCGCGATCGCCACGCCCGGCACCCCGGAGTACGGCCGCTACCTGACGCCGCAGCAGTTCACCGAGCGCTTCGGCCCGACCCAGGCCGCCGTCGAGCAGGTCAAGGCCTACCTGGCCGCCCAGGGCCTGGCCGTCTCGGGCGTCAGCGACAACCGCCAGGTGGTGAACGCGCACGGCACCGCCGAGCAGATCGCCAAGGCCTTCGGCACCCACGAGAGCGCCTACCTGGACCCGCAGCAGCAGCGCACCTTCTTCGCCAACGACGCGGCCGCCTCCGTCCCGGCCGACCTGGCCGACGTGGTGCAGGGCATATCCGGCCTGAACAACCACACCGTCCGGACGACCCGCAACGTCAAGCCGGCCACCCCGCCGGCCGCCGCCCCCAACGCCGCGGCCGCCACCCCGGGCGGCTTCGGCCCGGCCCAGTACGACGGCGCGTACAACCTGGACAAGACCGGCGCCGACGGCACCGGCGTCACGGTCGCGCTGTGGGAGTTCGACGGCTACAGCTCCGGCAACCTGAAGACCTACGACTCCCAGTACGGCCTGACCGGCCCGGCCGTCTCCACCGTCTCCGTCGACGGCGCCAACTACGACTCCGCGCCCGGCGAGGGCCAGGGCGAGGTCGAGCTGGACAGCGAGATCGTCCGCGGCGTCGCGCCCAAGGCCACCCAGCTGGTCTACGAGGCCCCCAACAGCGACCAGGGCGAGATCGACATGGCCGCCAAGATCGTCGCGGACAACCGGGTCTCGGTCATCTCCATCTCGTGGGGCTCCTGCGAGCCGGACACCACCGCCTCCTCGATGACGGCGGTCGACAACTCGTTCAAGCAGGCCGCCGCGCAGGGCATCTCCATCTTCTCCGCCTCCGGCGACGACGGCTCCCGCGACTGCACCCGCTCCACCAGCGGCTCCGGCGTCAAGGCCGTCGACTTCCCGGCGTCCAGCCCGCACCAGACCGGTGTCGGCGGTACCAACCTCAAGGTCTCCGGCAGCGCCTACTCCTCGGAGAGCGCCTGGAGCACGGCCGGCGGCGGCGTCTCCACCGTCTTCGCCAAGCCGAGCTGGCAGACCGGCACCGGCGTCTCCGGCACCATGCGCACCGTCCCGGACGTCTCCTCGAACGCCGACCCGGCCAGCGGCTTCGCGATCTACACCGCCGGCGGCTGGCAGGTGTACGGCGGCACCAGCGCCGCCGCGCCGCTCTGGTCCGGCTACGCGGCCCAGTTCAACCAGAAGGCCAAGGCCGCCGGCCAGCCCGTCCTCGGCGAGGCGAGCCCGAAGCTGTACGCGGTCGCCAACAGCAGCAGCTACGGCAGCACCTTCCACGACGTGACCACCGGCAAGAACCAGGACTTCTCCACCAAGGCCGGGTACGACCAGGTCACCGGCTGGGGCAGCCCGATCGCCGACGCCCTGGACACCGCGCTGCTCGGCACCACCCCGCCGCCCTCCGGCAACTGCACCCCGGCCCAGCTGATCGGCAACGGCGGCTTCGAGACCGGCACCGCCGCGCCGTGGACCGCCTCCAGCGGCGTGGTCGACAACAGCACCGGCGAGGCCGCCCGCACCGGCTCCTGGAAGGCCTGGCTGGACGGCTACGGCAGCAGCCACAGCGACACCCTGGCGCAGACCGTCTCGATCCCGGCCGGCTGCAAGGCCACCCTCTCGTTCTGGGTGCACATCGACACCGCCGAGACCGGCTCCACCGCGTTCGACAAGCTGACCGTCCAGGCCGGCTCGACCACGCTGGCCACGCTGTCGAACGCCAACGCGGCGACCGGCTTCGTGCAGAAGACCTTCGACCTGTCGGCCTTCGCCGGCCAGACGGTGACGGTCAAGTTCACCGGCACCGAGGACTCCTCGCTGAAGACCAGCTTCGTGATCGACGACGCCGCGCTCAACGTCTCCTGATCACTCTCCGCAACCACGCCGCCGGGGCGGTCCGCACCTGGACCGCCCCGGCGTTGTGTTTCCGCACTGTTTCAAGATCGCTAACCCTGTGGTCGAAGACTCGTGACCACTGTCATACGCACGACTGATGACGTAGCCTCTCGACCGTGCATAGGGTGCCCCACAGCTCGGTGAAGCCGCTCTCGGCGCGCCTCGGCGTCGGACCGGCCGCGCCGATCCCACCTGCTGGGGAAGGTAACCGCATGGGCTCACAGCAACCCCAGGACGCCCGGCTGCGGCTGGTCGGCCCGCACCCCGGCACGCCCACGCCCGGCGCCGGGGCGGTTCCGGCTGCCCCCGTGCCGGCCGCCGCACCCGCCGCCACCCCTGCCGCAGCGCCCGTCCCGCCCGCGGTCGCCGCCGCCGCGGCCGGCCGCCCCGCGCCCGCCGGGGGCTTCGCCGACACCCTGAACCTGGCGATCGAGGCCAGCGGACTGAGCCTGGACCGGATCCGCGCCGCACTGGCCCAACGCGGTGTCAGGGTGAGCGTGACCACGCTCAGTTACTGGCGGCGCGGCCGCAGCCAGCCCGAGCGGGCCAGCTCGCTGCGCGCCGTCCACCTGCTGGAGGAGCTGCTCGGCCTGCCGCACTCCACCCTCTCCGCGCTGCTCGGACCGCCGCGGCCGCGCGGCCGCTGGGCCGCCGCCGCCAACACCGCGCACCTGCGGCTGGAGGACGTCTGGCCCGGGGAGCAGGAGATCGCCGACGTCTTCGCCGAGCTGGACGCCCCGCCGGTGGGCGAGCTGGAGCGGCTCTCCATCCACGACTCGTACTACGTCGACGCCGAGCGGCGCGGCAACCTGCTGCGGATGCGCCAGGTGGTCCGCGCGACCGTCGGCGGGGTCGCCCGCTGCCTGGTCGTGCACAAGGCCGACGAGGAGGCCACCGGCTGCCCCGAGATCACCTCGGTCCGGCACGGCCGGCTCGGCCGGGTCCGGCGCCGCCCGCACGTCGGCCTGGTGGTCGGCGAGCTGATGCTGGACCGCCCGCTCGCGCTCGGCGACAGCACGGTCTTCGAGTACGAGGTGGAGATCCCGCCCGGCGGCCCGACCATGGAGTACAGCCGCCGCTTCGCCATCCCGGTGCGCGAGTACGTGCTCCAGGTGCACTTCGACCCGGCCGCCGTCCCGGTGCACTGCGAGCGCTACGACCGCGCCCCGGGCGAGGACGTCGACCGGCGCCGCGAGCAGCTCTGGATCGGCGCCTCCGCCAGCGCCCACGTGCTCGCCCCGGACCAGCAGCCGGGCCACGTCGGCATCCGCTGGGAGTGGGAGTAGCTCCTCCCGCCCCCGGGGCACGCCTGCGCGCCCGGCGCGCGCCGCGGGTCAGGAGCGGCCCGCCGAGGGCCCGGCACCCGGGGCCCGGACCAGGGTGACGATCCCCGGGATCGGGAACAGCAGCAGGAACAGGTTGGGCAGCCACCAGGCCGGCGAGAAGTCGCCCCGCAGCGCCCAGAACGCCACCGCCTGCAGCCCCGCGGTGCTGGTCAGCGCCAGCGAGAGCAGCATCAGCGGCTGCGCCTGCCCCGCCGTCCCCGCCGACCCACAACGCCCCAGCCGCAGCGCGGTGAGCCCCGTGACGCTGGCCAGCACGTCGAGCAGGACGAACGAGTAGTTCCAGTCGCTGAGCACCGGGTTCAGGTAGTCCTTGTACGCGTACTCGGCCGGGATCAGCGCGAGCAGCGTGACCGCCCAGTACACGAGGAAGCCGACGTCGGTGGCCACCATGGACGCCTTGGTGAACCGCAGCACCCTGCCCCGGGCGCCGGGAGTGTCGCTCACGGCCTCTCCTCCGTCAGGTGCTCACTCGTGGCTCAGCCCCCCGCCGAGGTACATCACGGCGACCCCGCCGACCACCAGGGCCGCGCCGATCAGCGAGGCCGGCTTGACCGGCTCGCCGAAGAGGACCGCACCGCCGGCCAGGGCGCCGACCGTGCCGAGCCCCGACCAGACGGCGTAGACCGGGCCGACGTTCAGTGACTTGAGCGCCTGCGCCAGCAGGACGAAGGCCGCCACGTACCCGAGCGCGACGACCGCGCTGGGGGCGAGCCTGGTCAGTCCGTGCGAGGCCCGCAGGGCCAGTGTGGCGGTCACCTCGGCCGCGATGGCCGCGCCGACCAGCAGGTACGCCGTCATGTCCGTTCCCCCGTCCTGTGGCGGCTAGCGTCTGCCGCCGATGAGTTCGACCAACAGGTCGCGAAGTCCACGGTGCAGTTCGTCGTGCGGCGGGCTGAGGTCGAGCAGCCGGGCGTGCCACCAGCCGTCCACGGCCATCCGGACGAGCGTGGCCACGGCGGGGTCCAGGCCGTCCTCGGCGAGCCGCTGCTGCCAGCGCTCGTACCGCTCCCGCAGCACCCCGAGCACCTCCGGGCCGCCGGCGGCGGCGAGCAGGGCGGCCGGCACCTGGTCGACGCCGCTGGTGTCCCCGGCCGGGGACTCCGCCGGGATGCTGGCGTCCAGCCAGGCGAGGGCGAACGCACCGGGCGGCGCGTCCGGGCCCGGCAGGACGGCCTCGAACCGGTCGGCCAGCCGTTCGACGACCCCCTGGACCAACGCCCGCTTGCTGGGGAAGTGGTGGAGCAGCCCGCCCTTGCTGACGCCGGCCTCCGCGGCCACCGCGTCCAGGCGCACCGCGTCGAGCCCTCCCCGCACCAGCAGCCGCTCGACGGCGTCGAGCAGGTGATCACGCACCGTCTTCCCTCTCTCCGTGTTACCGACCGTCCAGACGGTCGGAACTCACCCTAGCAGAGCGCCCGCGGAGCCGCCCGGAAATCCAAGTTGCCCGATAGGGAAGGGTGTTGACAGTTTGGAATGAGCCGTGCTTACGTTTCCTCGGCCGAAAACCGGGGAGGCCCGACGGATCGCCGGCGGCCACGGATTCATGTGCATGATGATCGAAGAAGCGGCGCCGGGGATTTTCCACCGCGCCAGGGGGAACGCTGCTCGACATCCACGGGGGATCATGCGAGACGTACGGATTCGACGATGTCCGCGTACGCCGGCCACTCCGAGCCGCAGCTGACAGTTCGTCAACAAGGCCACAGCAGGCAATGATCGGGCCACGTCAACCTCAACGCAGGCCCGTCCACGCCGCCCCGGCCCGACACCCTTCCGCGCCCGGGGCACGTTGCGCAACGACGCGCCCGCCTCCGGCACGCCTCCGCACGTCCGCACCCCCATTCACCCGGCCCGCCCTGCCGCACAACGGGCGCTGCTTTTCGAACCAGGATCAAAATTCGTGTGAACCGATGCGCCGAATACACCGATCATCGAATTTGAGGGACTCTGGTGGACATTTTCTCCAAGGTATCCGGCTATACCGCCGCCCGGGATGCCATGGCAGCGGGGATCTATCCCTACTTCCTCCCGCTCACCGGCCACGAGGGCACGACCGTCACCCTGGGTGACCGCGAGCTGGTGATGTGCGGCTCGAACAACTACCTCGGCCTGACCTCCGACCCCCGGGTCAGAAAGGCCGCCGCCGAGGCACTCGACCGCTACGGCCCGTCCTGCACGGGCTCCCGCTTCCTCAACGGCAACCTGGCGCTCCACGACCAGTTGGAGAGCGAACTCGCCGACTTCTACGGCAAGCCCGCGGCGGCCGTGATCTCCACCGGCTACCAGGCCAATCTCGGCACCATCAGCGCCCTGGCCGGCCGCGGCGACGTCGTCTTCGCCGACCGCGACGCCCACGCGTCCGTCGTCGACGGCTGCGTGCTCAGCGGCGCCAAGCACCGCCGCTTCCGGCACAACGACGCGCGCTCGCTGGACCGCGGGCTGGCCGCCGTCCCCGCCGGGATGGGCACGCTGGTCGTGGTCGACGGCGTCTACTCCATGGAGGGCGACCTGTGCGCCCTGCCGGAGATCGTCGAGGTCTGCAAGCGCCACGGCGCCCGCCTGATCGTCGACGACGCGCACGGCCTCGGCGTCCTCGACCAGGGCCGCGGCACCTGCTCGTACTTCGGCCTCACCGACCAGGTCGACCTGATCACGGTGACCTTCAGCAAGTCGCTGGCCTCGCTCGGCGGCGCCGTGCTCGGCGACGAGGACGTCATCCACTACGTCAAGCACCACGCCCGGAGCCTGATCTTCAGTGCCTCCGCCACCCCGGCCAGCATGGCCGCCGCGCTGACCGCGCTGCGCATCCTGCGCGAGGAGCCCTGGCGGCCCGAGCGGGCCCAGCAGAACGCCGACCACCTGCGGGCCGGCCTGCGCGCGGCCGGCATCAGCCCGGGCGAGAGCAGCACCCCGGTCGTCCCGCTGCGCACCCGGGGGGTCATCGACACCCTGCTGCTCTGGCGGCGGCTCATCGACAGGGGCGTCTACACCAACCCGGTGGTGCCGCCCGCCGCCTCGCCCCGGCTGCGGCTCAGCGTGATGGCCACCCACACCACCGAGCACCTGGACCGGGTCATCGCCGAGCTGAGCGCCGAGGCGGACATGTTCCTGCGGGACGACGAGCCGGACGCCACCGACGAGGTCACCGGCCTCGCCGAGCTGGCCGAGCTCGCCGACTCGGCCGCCGCCCGCCCGTGAACCGCCCACCCGGCCCCGCGCCGGTCACCCCGGCGGCCGCCACCCCGGCCGCCGGACCGGCCGCCGGACCGGTCGCGCCGCCGGTCGCCCTGGCCGTCGCCGCACTGGCCGGCGGATCGGCCGGCGCCGTCCTCGGCGCGGGCCTGCCCCCCGCCGGCGGCGGCACGCCCGACTGGCCCTGGTGCGCGGCCGCCGCCACCGGGGCGGGGCTGGCGCTCGCGGCCGGCCTGCTCCGCCGCCCCCGCACCGGCCGGCCCCTCGCCGGCCGGCTGCTGCCGCCGGGCCCGTCCCACCGGGCCCCCGCCGCCGGGCTGCTGCTGCTCGGCGCCGCCCTGCCCGCCTCCGCCACCGCCGCCAACCCCGTCCTGGCGGCGCTCGTCACCGCCCTCGCGGCGCTCACCGCCGCGGTGGCTCCCGGACCGGCCGGTCCCGCCGGCCTCCGGGCGCCCACCGGAGCCACCGCCCTGGCCGCCCTGGCCGCCCTGGCCGGCGGGACCGTCGTCGGCGCGGCCGCCCCCTCGGTGTCCGCCGCCGTCCTCGGCGCCCTGGCCGGCCTGGCCGGCCTCCTGCTCGTCGCCTCCGCGGCACCGGCCGCGGAGAGCCCGGAAACCGACCACTCCCGAAGGAGCCAGCCATGAGTCGCCTCGGACTCGCCGCGCGTGCCCTGCGCCTCCACCTGAGCCGCACCCACGCCGACCCGACCCCCGACTACGACGCCGCGAGTTCCAGCTACGACACGTACTTCAGCCCGGTGATGGGGGTCCACTCGATCGCGGCACTCGACCAGGTGGTCATCAACCCCGGCGACGACGTGCTCGAACTCGCCTGCGGCACCGGGCACCTGACCTACGAGATCGTCCGCCGGCTGGAGGGCCGCGGGTCGGTGCACGCGGTGGACAAGTCGCCCGGCATGCTGGCCGTCGCCCAGGCCAAGGTCCAGCCCGTGGCGCTGCGCTCGGCGGAGCTCGAAGTGTCCCTGCGGGAGGGGGACATGGAGGAGTTCCTGCGCAGCCGGGGGACCGCCTCCGCCGACCTGGTCGTGGTCGGCTGGGCGATCTGCTACAGCAAGCCGGTCAAGCTGCTGGAGCAGGTCAAGCGGGTGCTGCGCCCCGGCGGCCGGGTGATGGTGATCGAGACCCGCGGCGACGCCCTCAAGACCCTGATCGACCAGCTGGAGAAGGTCTTCGCCGCCGACCCGTCGCTGCTCACCGGCCTGGTCCGGGTGAACCTGCCGAAGGACGCCGCCACCGTGGCCCGCTGGTTCGCCAAGGCCGGCCTGTCCGTCGACGTGCAGCGCGACGGCCACCAGGTGCTGCCCGCGGACACCCCCGAGGCGGCGCTGGAATGGGTGCAGCGCTCGGGCGCCGCGGCCGGTTTCAAGGACGCCGTCGACCACCACCGCGAGCAGCACGCCCTGGACCTCATCCGGGCCGGGCTCGCCGAGCACGTCGCCAAGCACGGCCCGCTGGAGCTGCGGCACACCTTCGCGGTGGTCACCGGCACCAGCCCGGTGGGCACCTCGGCCGGCACCGGCCCGGGCGGGCGGCACCGCGAGGGAGTCGGCACCGCATGACCGGCACCGTCACCTCCCCGCCCGCGGAGGAGACCACCCACGGCGCGACGCAGCGCCGGCTGCTGCGCGTCGCCCGGGTGCTCACCGCCTACCCGAAGACCGTGCTCGCCGTCTGGGCGGTGGTCATCGCGCTCTGCTTCCCGTTCGCCTCGCAGCTGAGCGACGTCCTGACCAAGCAGGGCGCCTCCAAGGTCGTCCCGGGCACCAGCAGCGCCCGGGCCGACCAGCTGGTCGAGCAGTCCTTCCCGGACCGCTCGCAGCGCGAGTCCATCGTCGCGATCGGCGCCCCGGACGTCCGCGGCGACCGGATGCGCAGGCTGCTGGCCGAGCTGGACGGCCGGATCGCCGAGAAGGTCCGCACCGGGGAGGTCCGGCGGTCCGACTCGGCCTACACGGTCTTCCGCGACGCCACCGCCGAGTACCTGCGGCAGCTGCGCACCCAGGTGGACCGGCAGCTCGCCGACGCCGGGGCCGGCACCTCCCCGGAGGCCCGCCGCCAGGCGGTGGACGCGGCCGTGACGGCCGGCCAGGTCCCGCCCGGGCTCGCCGACCTGGCCCACCGCGCGGTGACCGCCGACGACGCGGCGCTGCCCGGCCTGGCCGCGGAGTTCGCGGCCGGCACCGACTGGCACGCCTTCCCGGTGCCGGTCCCCGCCGACGCCGTGGACCGCCTGCTCGCCAAGGACGGCACGGCGGCCCTGGTCACCGTCAGCTTCGCCAAGCAGGCCGGGCACGACCCGGACGTGGACTGGCTGCGCTCCGCGATCGACGGCACGCTGCGGAGCGTCGGCGCCGGCCCCGAGGTCGACGCGCACGTCACCGGCGAACTCGCCCTGATCAAGGACACCTACCAGAAGGCCGAGGACGACAACGCGCTGATGGAGACGGTCGCCTACGCGATCATCTTCGTGGTGCTGCTGCTGTTCTTCCGCGCCGTGGTGCCCGCCGTCCTGACGGTGGCCGCGATCGGCCTGGCGATGACGGTCAGCCAGGCCGCGCTCTTCGCGCTCGGCCACGGCGTGACGCTCACCCAGTTCACCGTCACGATCATGAACTTCGTGATGCTGGGCGCGGGCGTCGACTACAGCATGCTGCTCTCCTCCCGCTACCGGCAGGAGCGCCTGGCCGGCCGGCCGCCCGCGGAGGCCGCCGTGCACGCCACCGCGCACGCGGGCGAGTCCATGCTGCTGGCGGCGGTCGCGGTGGTGCTCGCCTTCGGCGCCACCCTGCTCTCGCCGGTGGACTGGATCCCGCCGCTCGGCTACGGCGGCCTGATCGGCATCCCGATCGTGCTGCTCGCCGCGCTCACCCTGACGCCCGCCCTGCTGCGGCTGCTCGGCGACCGCTTCTTCGCCCTCGGCCGGAGCCCGCTGGCCGACCTGGAGCACGGCAGCGCCCTCGGCCGTCACCTGGCCCGGGCCGCCGAGCTGGCCCGCCGCCGCAAGGTGGCGATCGTGCTGGTGTTCGCCGCCGTCACGGTGCCGTTCGCGGTGATCACCGCCCAGCACCGGTCGACCGCCGACCCGGTGGCGCTGAGCCCGGCCACCGACTCCCGGACCGGCTTCGAGAAGGTCGCCGCCGCCTGGGGCGACTCCGCCGTGCTGCCCACCCTGGTGGTGGCCCGCCCGGCCGTGGGCGTGGTCGACCCGGCGTCGCACCGGCTCACCGCCACCGGCCGCACCGCCGTGACCGCGCTCACCGACGAGCTGGCCGCGGTCCAGGGCGTCTCCCGGGTCTCCGCGGTCACCCGGCCGTTCGGCTCCCCGCTGCCCGCCGACCAGGTCGACGCCCTGACCGCGGACGTGCGGCGGGACTACCTGGCCGACGACGGCGCGCTGCGGATCGTGGTCGAGCTCGCCGACCCGCCGTACTCGGAGGCCGCGGTCCGCACCGTCGACCGGATCGAGGACGTCGCCGCCGCCGCGACGGACGTCGGAACACTGCAGGTCGGCGGCGCGACCCAGGTCGACCGCCAGTACGGCGAGGCGCTCGACTCCAGCTTCTGGCAGATGATCGGGCTGGTCTCGCTCGGCGTCTTCGTGATGCTGGTGGTCGCCCTGCGGTCGCTGCTGATCCCGGTCCGGCTGATCCTCACGATCATGATGAGCAACGTCTGGGCGATCGGCATCACCGTGCTGGTGTTCCACTTCTGGCTCGACCGGGCGATCATCGACGACCTGCCGATCTTCCTCACGGTGCTGATGATGGGCCTCGGCATGGACTACGAGATCTTCCTGGTCACCCGGGTGCGCGACCTCGTCCGCGGCGGAGCCGACCAGGAGAGCGCCACCATCGGCGCGGTGGTCGACACCGGCCGGGTGATCAACGCGGCCGGCCTGGTGATGGCGGGCAGCCTCGGCACGATGGCGCTCTCCTCCACGGTGATGCTCCAGGAGTACGGCGCCGGCCTCGGCCTCGCCGTCCTGCTGGACGCCACCCTGATCCGGATGCTCTTCGTGCCCGCCACCCTGCTGCTGTTCCGCCGCTACAACTGGTGGCTGCCCTCGCTGCGCCGCACACCCGCGGTGGCGGAGGTGGCCCCGTCATGACCGCGAACCGTCCGGTGGCGGCGTCCGCGCCCCCCGAGCCCGCCACCGGACGGGCTCGCACCGTCCGCCGCCTGCGCGATCACCACCGCGAGGCGCCGCTCGTCTCGGCCGCCCTGCTGTTCGCCGTGCTCGCCTCGGTCCGGATCGCCGGGGCGTTCGCGGTCCCGCTGATGGTCCTGTCGGTGGGCCTGAGCGCGCTGGTGCTGGCCGTCCCGGACCGGCCCGGCCGGGCCGCCGCCGGTCTGCGCCGCTTCCGGGCCCGCCCCGCCCTGGCCGGCACCGGCCTGGTGGTGCTGGCCTACGCCGGCACCGTCTTCGCCACCCGGGCCGCCTTCGGCCGCGGCGACGGCAACTGGACGGCGCTGATCCCGGAGCTGTTCCGGCAGATGGCGCCCGACGCACCGGTGGTGGCGGGCGCCGCCATGGTGCTCTGCATGGGCGTCCTGGTGCCGCTGGTGGAGGAGGTCTGCTACCGCGGCGTGCTGTTCCACGCGGTGGAGCGCAGCCGCGGCCCGGCCACCGCGATCGCCGCCACCGCCGCCGCCTGGGCCCTGGTCCACCTCGGCGACTACGGCCTCCACCCCTTCGACACCCGGGTGATCTGCGGGGTCCTGCCGTCCGTCTTCGCCATGGGCCTCGCCCTCGGCATCTGCCGGGCCTGGACCGGCTCGGCCCTGGCCGGCGCGCTCGCCCAGGGCACCGCCAACCTGCTGCTCCTCGGCTGGGTCCTCTGGGCCCTCTGAGCGTGCGCCCGCCCACGGGCCGCCCCGGCCCCCACCGCCTTCCCCGGCCCCGACCAGACGTTCCGGACACCTCACGGTGAGGCAGGTATCCCCATGCGAATCGCGGTCACCGGCCCGATCGTCATCGACGATCTGATGACCTTCCCCGGCCGTTTCACCCACCAGCTGCTGCCGGCCCAGCTCAAGCACCTCTCGCTCTCCTTCCTGGTCGACGACCTGGAGGTGCGCTACGGCGGCGTGGCCGCCAACGTCGCGTACGGGCTCGGCCGGCTCGGCCGCCGGCCGCTGCTGCTGGGCGCGGCCGGCCGGGACTTCGGCGACTACCGGGCGCGGCTGGAGGAGGCCGGGGTGGACACCTCCCTGGTGCACGTCTCCGCCGAGCGGCCCACCGCGCGCACCTTCGACACCACCGACGCCGACCGGAACCGGATCACCTCCTTCCACCCCGGCGCCCTGGCGGAGGACACCGCACCGGGCCCCGAGGGCTGGTCGGAGGGCGTCGGCCTGGTCTTCCTCGGCCCGGCCCCGGCGCCGCTGATGGCCGCCCGGGCCGAGGAGTGCCGCCGCCTGGGCCTGCCCTTCCTGGTGGACGCGGCCGGCCGCGCGGAGGAGCTCGGCGCCGAGGGCGCCGAGGCGGTGCTGACCGGAGCGGACTGCCTGGTCACCAACCGCCACGAGCGCAGTCTGCTGCTGGACCACACCGGGTGGACCTCGGAGGACGTGCTGCGCCGGGTCGGCACCTGGATCACCACGCTCGGCCCCGAGGGGGTCTGGATCGACTACGCCGACGAGTCCTCGGTCGCCGTGCCGGCCGCGCCGATCAGCCGGCTGCCGGACACCGCGGGGGCGGGCGGCGCGTTCCGGGCGGGCTACCTGGCGGGCCGGGCCGACGGGCTCCCGGACGAGGAGGCGGCCCGGATGGGCTGCGTGCTGGCGGCGTACGCCCTGGAGTCGGCCGGCAGCCAGGACTACCTCTTCACCGCCGGGGCGTTCCGGGAGCGGCTCACCGAGGCCTATCTAACCCCTACGGAGTCCCATATCGGTTGACCCGACACCTGGGTAACCATTACTGTTCACTTCACAGGTTAGAACTGCGGCGTCCCCCGGGACGCCCCGGCCCGGGGAGTGACCAGCCATGTCCAGCACCGCCACCAGCACCCTGCAGACCGGCCACGTGGGCCTGAACGTCACCGACCTGGACCGTTCGGTCGCCTTCTACCGCCGCGCGCTCGGCCTGGAGCTCGTGCGGGAGGGCACCGACCCGGACCGCCGCTTCGCCTTCCTGGGCCGCGACGGCAGGCTGCTGATCACGCTCTGGCAGCAGAGCACCGGCGGCTTCGCCACCGCCGCCCCCGGCCTGCACCACCTCTCCTTCCAGGTCGACTCGCTGGACGAGGTCCGGGCCGCCGAGCAGGTGCTGCGCGAGCTGGGCGCCGAGTTCGCCTACGAGGGCGTCGTCCCGCACGGCGAGGGCTCGGCCTCCGGCGGGATCTTCTTCACCGACCCCGACGGCATCCGGCTGGAGGTCTACACCCCGCAGGGCGTGGACGCGACCGACGCCACCGCCCCCACCGAGGCCGCCCCGACCTGCGGGTTCTTCTAGAGCGCGGCCGACCGGGCGACAGGAGGCACGCCATGACCGGCAGTACGCCCTACCACCCGGGCGAGCGCGCCGTGCAGGCCCGGGCCGGCCGCAGCGACCGGGCCGACCACTCCGGCCGCGCGATCGGCGGCACCATCCCGGCCGTGGCCGCCCGGTTCCTGACCGAGCGGCAGGTCCTGGTGGTCGGCGCCGCCGACGCCGCCGGCCGGCTCTGGGCCACCCAGCTCACCGGCGAGCCCGGATTCCTCCGGGCCGCCGACGAGCGGACCCTCGCCGTGGCGGCCCGCCCGGCCGCCGACGACCCGCTGGCCGCCGTGCTGGCCGGGCCGGCCGAGGTCGGCACCATCGCCCTGGACCCGGCCGGCCGGCGCCGGATGCGGCTCAACGGCCGCTCCGCGCCGGACGGCCGGGGCGGCCTGGTGATCGCCGCGGAGCAGGTCTACGCGAACTGCCCGAAGTACATCCAGCGCCGCCGGCCGCAGGCCCGCCCGGCCGCCGGCACCCCGCACGCGGTGGCCGCCGGACCGGTGCTCTCCACCGCCCAGCAGCTCGCCGTCGCGACCGCCGACACCTTCTTCGTCGCCACCGCCGGCCCGGACGGCCGGGTGGACGCCTCGCACCGGGGCGGCAACCCCGGCTTCCTCCGGGTGCTCGGACCGGACCGGCTGCAGTGGCCGGAGTACGCCGGCAACAGCATGTTCATGACCCTCGGCAACCTGGAGCTCGACCCGCGCGCCGGGCTGCTGCTGCCGGACTTCGGGACCGGCGGCGCACTGCTGGTCACCGGCGAGGCCAGGACCGACTGGTCCGGGCAGGCCGCGGCCCGGCTGCCGGGCGCCGAGCGGGTGGTCGACCTCACCGTCACCGGCGTCCTCGAACTGGCCGACGCCACCCCGCTCACGTGGACCGATCCCGAGTACTCACCCGCCAACCCGCCGGCCGCCGCCTGAGCGGGCGTCAGCCCCCGGCGCCGGACAGCCCGGCGCCCTGACCGGGCGGGCGCCCCGACATCCAGTGGAACAGCCCCATCGCCACGCTGGTCGCCAGGTTGAAGCTGGAGACCCCCGGCTGCATCGGCACCGCGACCAGGTGGTCGGCGCGCGCCCTGAGCTCCGCCGAGACGCCGTGCCGCTCGGTGCCGAAGGCGAGCACCGCGTCGTCCGGGAAGGCCAGCGTCCGGATGTCCGCGCCCTCCGGGTCCAGGACGTAGAGCGGGCCGGCCGGCAGCTCCGGCAGCGCCACCCGCTCCACCGCGGTGGCGAAGTGCAGTCCGGCGCTGCCCCGGACCACGGTGGGGTGCCAGGGGTCCAGGTCGCCGGTGGTCACCACGCCGGTGGCGCCGAAGCCGGCCGCCAGCCGGATCACCGCACCGACGTTCCCGAGGTTGCGCGGGTTCTCCAGCAGGACGACCGGCGCCGGCCGGGGCAGCCGGGCGAGCGCCGCCAGGTTGGCCGCGGCGGTGGGACGGGCGGCCAGCGCGGCCACGCCCGTCGGGTGCAGCCGCGGCACCAGCGTCCGCAGCTCCGCCTCGGACAGCTCGACCGCCAGCCCGTCCAGCGCGGGCCGCACGTCCCCGGCCAGCTCGTCGGCGAGCGCCAGCAGCGCGGCGCGGTCGGCGGTCAGCACCTGCCGGACGTCCCCGCCGAAGCGCAGCGCGTGCTTCAGCGCGTGGAACCCGTCCAGCAGCACCGTCCCGGGCACCTGCACGCCCGCCCGCCAGGCCCGCACCAGCTCCTCGTTCATGCCGCTCACTCTGCCAGACGCCCCCCGGCGGGCCGCCGGGACCGGTCAGCCCGGGGGAAGGCCGCCGTCCGGTTCCGCGGGCACCGCCCCCCGCCCCGGCACCCCGGACCGGCGCAGGCCCAGGAAGCCGCGCAGCCACGCGCCCGCCCGGCCCGCCCGCGCCCCCGCCCAGAGCAGCGCCGCCGTCGGCAGGAAGACCGCGTCCGCCGCGACCATCGCCAGCGAGAACACCGGCAGCCCGAGCAGCACCGCGATGCCCAGGTGCTCGGCCATCATCACCACCAGCAGCGCGTTCTTCACCCGCCGGCTGACCAGCGTGAACGGGAAGGCGACCTGGAGGAGCACCGTCCCGTACGTGACCAGGAAGACCGGCAGCAGCGCCGAGCCGACCAGCCCGGACAGCCACGGCCAGGGGGTGAAGTAGTCCAGGTGCAGCGGGTACCAGAGCGCGGTGCCGTCCTGCCAGCGCGAGCCCTGCACCTTGTACCAGCCGGCCGTGGCGTAGATCAGCACCACCTCGGCGGCGATCACCAGCAGCGCGCAGTTGTGCACCATGTTCGCCAGCGCGTCCAGCACCGCCCGCGGCTCGCCGTCCGGCCGCAGCCGCCCGAGCACCCACCAGAGGCCGGCCACCGCCCAGAGCCCCCAGAACACCGGCGCCCAGCCGGCGTACGGGAAGGCCGCGGCCGTCCAGCTCAGGCTCTCCCCCGCGAACGCGCCGAGCTGGCAGACCAGCAGCAGCGCGCCGAGCACCGCCCAGAGCACCACCCCGGTCCGGCCGGGCGCGGGGCGCCGGGCGTCCAGCGACCAGACCGCGGCGCAGCGGGTGAAGACCAGGTAGACCGCCATCAGGTGGACGACGTTGTCGCCGCCGTCACCGAGGAAGACGTTGCGGTTCTGCAGCGACAGCACGGTGACCATGAACAGCACGCCGCTCGCCCTGGTCCGCCAGCCGAGCACCACCGCGACGGCGGCCAGCACGGCCAGGTGGTAGACCAGCTCGAACCAGAGCCGCCCGCCGAACCAGGGCAGCACGGTCAGCGCCCCGTTGTCCGCGAGCAGCCGCTCGGCCAGGTCGAGCGACCAGGGCGAGGTGTCGCCGTACAGCAGCCGCCGGTTGGGCCACTCCCGGAGCAGGTGGGCCAGCCAGACCAGGCCGAAGCCGATCCGCACCGCGGCCGCCTGGTACGGCCCGAGCGCCCGCCCGGTGAACGCGGCGAGGCCCTGCACGCACAGCCCGGCGAGACCGGGGCCGGCCCGCCGCGGGGCCGGGGCCGGGGCCGGCGCGGGCTGCCGGGGGATCCCGTCGAGCAGCTGCTGCGGGCCGGCCGCCGGCGTCACCTCGTTCACCCGAGCCCCCGGTAGTCCTCGTCGTTCACCGGCCACCACGGCAGCTCGCGGACCTTCGGTGCGGGCGGTGCGGCCTCCCCGCTCCAGCCCGGCGGCGGCACGGTGGCGGCCGTCACCCGGAACTCGATCTCCAGGATCCGCTCGCCGCCGACGCTGCGCCCGGTCCGCTGCAGCGCGATCCGCTTGAGGTACTGCTCGGCGAGCTTGCCGCGCGGGTTGGTCAGCGAGTCGTCCTGCGCGCTGTGCGAGCCCTCGTAGAAGTCCCAGGCCCGGCGCAGCAGGTTCTGGTCGGCGTGACTGGGCGCCGGGTTGCCGCGGATCGCGGCGATGTCCCGGGCGGTCAGCCCGAACCAGTCGTGGGTCCGGGTGGCGCCGCCGTCCCCGACCGTGCGGACCCGGGCGTCCAGGCTGACGTTCTGCTGCAGCGGGTTGGGCGCGAACAGCTTCCAGTTCTGCTCGAACTCCGGGTACACCACGCCGTCGACCTGCTCGCGGTACTGCCGGGAGACCGAGTTGGCCGGGGCCACGTGCAGGAACACCGCGGCCAGGAAGAGACCGGTGGCCGCGACCAGCAGCACGCCGGCCGTGCCGAGCACGGTCAGCGCCGGTGCCGACCACCGCCGCCCCCCGGCCGGCGCGCCGGTGCTCCCGGCAGCCTCCTCACCGCTCTCGGCCATGCGCTCTCCCCCAGCCTTCGGCCGGGAGGTGCCCACCCGGACGGCGCGCCGCCGGTCCGGTCCCGGCTCGGTCGCGCGCCCATCCTGCCCTAACCGGGCCGGGGTCTACAGGACGTAGGCGTCCTGGCCGCCGGCCGACACCATGGGACGGCTCGCGGCCTCCCAGGCGTACATTCCGCCGTCCACGTTCACCGCGTCCCGGCCGTTCTGCACCAGGTACTGGACGACCTGCGCCGAGCGCCCGCCGACCCGGCAGAGCACGTACAGCTTCTCGTCCGGCAGCTCGGTGATCCGCGCGATCAGCTGGCCCATCGGGATGTGCAGCGCGCCGTCCACGTGCCCGGCGTCCCACTCGTCCTGCTCCCGGACGTCCAGCAGGACGGCGTCGTCGGGCACGGCGGCGGCGGCGGTGGTGGGGATCCGGTCGAACATCGTCTGGCTCTCCTGGGGCTCGGTCTCGGCCTCTGCATTGTCCCCCACCGGCTGCCCGCCGAGCAGCCGCTCCAGTTCGGCCTGCTGGGCGGCGGCCTTGGCCAGCAGCTGCTCGGCCAGCTCCTCCAGCAGCCCGTCCGGGTCCTGCGGGGCCAGCGCGAGCAGCTGGCCCATCGCGGTGTTCTCCAGCCGGACCTGCTCGGTGGCGGTCTCGGCGATCTTGGCGTTGAGCCACTCCAGCCGCCGGCGCAGCCAGCCGAGCCGGTCGGGGGAGTCCACCGCGGGCGCCGCCTCGGGGGCGGTGGACCACTCGGCGGCCAGGCCCGCCAGCGCGGCGGTGTCGCCGTACGCGTAGGCCTCGTTGACCCGGGCCAGGAAGGCCGCCCGGCGCTCCTGCTCGGCCGGCTCGGTGGTCAGGTCGGGGTGGGCACGGCGGACGAGGTCCCGGTAGATCCGCTGGGCCTCCCGGCCGGGCCGCACCCGGGCCGGCGCGGCCGGCGGCGGGGCGTCCTGCTGCTCCTGCACGCTGTCGAACAGCGCGTCCAGGTCGGGGAGTTCGTCCACCCGCCGGCGGGCCTCGGCGGCCAGCCGGAGGTCCTCCGGGCGCCCGGTCCGGGCGGCCACCGTCTCGGCGACCAGCGCGTCCAGCTCGTCCAGCCGGGCGTAGAGCGGGCCCAGCAGCTGATGGTGGATCAGGGCGAAGTTGTCGATCTCGACCCGCAGCGTCTGCATGTTGACGTCCATGGTGAGCCAGGCGAGTTCGGCGGCGGCGACCCGCTCCTCCAGCTCCTGCTGCTCCGGGTCCGTCCAGCGGACGGGGCTCTGCGCGGTCACTTCTCGCCTCTGTCTCGTCCTGCTCGCTCGGTCCGGCCTGCCACCCTACCCCCGCTCCGGCCGCACTCGTCGGGGTGAACGGGGAGTGCGGACCGGCGCACAGCGGGTGACACGCAACTGATACTGATGAATCTCCCCGTTTCGCTATCGAGTCCGGCCGTCTCCGTGCTTCGCTGGTATCCGCACAGCGCGTGCCTCCTCCAGAGAGACGGCCGCCTCCAGGCGTGGCGGCCAGGCGGGAGCAGACCGAATCCATGGTGGACGAGCCCAACTCCACACCGCGACCGGCGGCCACCGCCGCCGGGCCCGCCGCCGTACCGGGTGACCTGCCGTCAGGCGTGGTCGCCCTGGTCCGGCTCGCCCTCGTGCTGGTCGACCGGTCCGGCCGGATCGCGCTGTGGAGCCGGGCCGCCGAGGAGCTGTTCGGGCACCGCGCCGAGGTCACCTGTGACCGCCCCGCCGCCGGGCTGCTCCCCGTCGCCGGACCGCGCGGCGTCCCCGGCCCCGCCGGCCGCCGCCGCGACGCCCTGGAGTCGCTGGCCGAGTTGACCGCCGGCGGCCGCCCCTGGGCCGGGCAGATGCCGGTGACCGACCGCGAGGACCACCCGCGCGACGTGCTCTGGTGGGCCTACCCCTCGGCCGGCGACGGCCTGCTGGTCCTGGCCGCCGACGCCCGTCCGCTGCGCTCGGCCGGCCCCCGGCTGGCCCTCGGCGAGCGGCTGCTGCCGTTCGCCCCGGTGTCCGCCGCCCGCGGCGGCTTCCACCGGCTCTCCGCCGCCCTCGCCCCGCCCGGCCGTCCGGTGCCCGAACCGCTCGCCCGGCTGCTGCCGGCCGGCTCCGCCGCGCGCCGGGAGCAGCTGCTGGAGCGGCTGGGCCTGGCCGGCCTGCCCGCCCTGCGGCTGGACCGCTCCACCGTGCTGCCCGTCCTGCCGGCCGACCCGCCGACCGCCACCGCGCACGTGGCCGCCGGCATCGGCCGCCGCTACCCGACCGCCCAGCAGCGGGCCTCCGAGCCGGAGCCGGGGGAGCCCGGTCCGGAGGCGCCGAGACTCGGGGTGCCGGGGGTTCGGGTGCCGGG
>NZ_JBEYVJ010000006.1:0-66994 GCF_040643935.1 Kitasatospora sp. NPDC047058
GCCCGCGAGGGTCAGCAGGGTGGACTTGCCGGAGCCGGACGGGCCCATCACGGCGACGAACTCGCCGGGGTGGACCTTCAGGTCGACCCCGCGCAGCGCCTGGACCTCGCCGGCGCCCTGGCCGTGGACCCGGGTGACGTGGTCCAGGTGCAGCACCGGTCGGACGGCGCTCCCGGACGGATCGGTGTGGGACACACTTCCCCCTGCTGTTTAGTGGCCCGGGTCGGGGTCTCCGCCCGGGCCGGTGGTTCGTGAGGTCGGACGGCGCTAGCGCGTGCCGGGCACGTCCTAGGCCTTGGTCCGGCGGCGGCCGAGCCGGGCGGCGGGGCCGGACCGGGGCGCGGGCTCGGCCTTGCGCGCCTCGGCGGCCCGCGCCTGCTCGATCTCGGCCTGCTGGGCGAGCCTGGTCTCGCAGTGGTCGAGCCAGCGGATCTCGGCCTCGGTCTGGAAGATCAGCTGTTCGAGGACGAGCAGCCAGGCGAGGTCGGCGCCGGGTTCGGCCGGCTGGCCGGAGCCGCCGGGCCGGGACTCTCCGGCGAGCGCCCGGCCCTTGAGCCGGGTGTAGTCCTGGAGCGCCTTGATGCTGTGCCGGCGCTGGCCCTGGACGACGGCGGGCACGTCCACCCCCGGGACGGTCACCGCCATGGCCAGCTTGATCGCCAGCTCGTCGCGCGGCGGGTTGGTCCGGGGCACCGGGGTGTCGAACCAGGCGCGCAGCTCGGCACGGCCGGCCTCGGTGGCCGCGTAGAACTGGTGGCCCTCCGCGTCCTCCCCCGCGGACTCGACCAGGCCGTCACGTTCCAGCCGGGACAGCGTGGTGTAGACCTGGCCGACGTTGAGCGGCCAGGTGGCGCCGGTGCGCGCCTCGAACTCGGTTCTCAGCTGGTAGCCGTAGCGCGGGCCCTGGTCGAGCAGGGCGAGCAGGCCGTGACGGATGGACATACCGAGTATGTATACCCGGTATGCCCGACGGGTCAAGCGGCGCCCCCCGGCGAGCGGGTACCGTCGTGCGGTGTGAGCCAGTTGCGCATCGCCACCTTCAACCTGTTGCACGGTCAGCCGCTCGCGCCGGACGGCACCCCGCGGCCCTACCCGGACGACGCCGGCGAGCCGCTGGCCGAGGCGGTGGCCGCGCTGGACGCCGACGTCCTGGCGGTCCAGGAGGTGGACCGGTACCAGCCCCGTTCCGGCGGCACCGACCAGGCGGCGGTCGCCGCCAAGGCGATGGGCGCCGCGGACTGGCGGTTCGCGGCCGCGCTGCACGGCCGGCCCGCGCCGGTGGCGGGCTGGGTCCCGGACGCGTCCGCGCCCGCCGGGATCCGGGTGTACGGGCCGGGCGAGGTCGGCGACGAGGCCCCGCCCGCGTACGGCACCGCGCTGCTCACCCGCCTGCCGGTACGGCACTGGCGGGCCCGCCGGTTCGCCCCGGCGCCGTTCGGACTGCCGCTGCGGGTGGCCGGGCGGCGCGGGCTCACCCCCGTCCCGGACGAGCCGCGGGCCGCGCTGGCGGCGGTCCTGGAGGGCGAGCGCGGGCCGTTCACGGTGGTGGCGGCGCACCTGTCCTTCGTGCCGGGCTGGAACATGGCGCAGCTGGCCGGGATCCGGCGGTGGATCGCCGACCTGCCGCAGCCGTACCTCGTCCTGGGGGACTTCAACCTGATCGGCGCGGTGCCCCGGACGGTACTGGGCGGGGCGACCGCGCTGGACCGAACCGCGCCCCGGGAGCGGGTGCGCGAACTGCGGACGGCCCGGCGGGCGAGGCCGGCCCTGCCGGCCCAGCGCCGGCGGCGGGTGCGGGAGCCGCGGGCACGGCTCCAGGGCTGGTACGACCTGGCGCGCACCCCCACCTATCCCTCACACCGGCCGGCCGTGCAGTTCGACCACGTGCTGGCGGTGGGCGTGCCGCGGTCCGCCGTCGGCCCGGCGGACGCGCCGCGGGCGGCGGTCTCGGACCACCGCCCGCTGGTGGTGCAGGTCTCGCTCTGACTGCTCAGTGCCTGGTCAGCACCCCGTTCTGGTGCGGGACGTGGGGCCCGGCGGCATGGGGGTCCCCCCGGCCGGAGGCTGGGGGAGGGTCGTACTGGAGCAGCAGCATGGCCGCGTCGTCGCCGAGCTGGCGGCCGACGTGGCGGACGACGTCCTCGTGCAGGCGTTGCAGGACCTCGGCCGGGCGGCCGTCCGCGCAGTGCGGCAGCCGTTCGGCGAGCGGGTAGAAGGTGCCGGCCCGGTCGCGGGCCTCGATGACGCCGTCGGTGAACAGCAGCACCCGGTCCCCGCCGCGCAGCGGGACCTCGTGCACCGGCGGAAGGACGTCGGCCGGGTCGAGGACGCCGAGCGGCGGCACCGCCTCGGCGAGCTCCAGCGGCCGGACCGGCTCGCCGCTGCGCAGCAGCAACGGCGAGGGGTGGCCGCAGTTGACGATCTCCGCGGTGCCGTCGGGCCGGACCCCGATCAGCACGAGCGTGACGAACTCCTCCTCCACGCCGGGGTGGTCGTTCTCGTGCAGGGCCCGGTCGAGGCTGACGGCGAGCCAGCCGGCCACCCGGTCCAGCGCGGGCTCCTGGTGGGCGGCCTCGCGGAAGGCGCCGAGCACGGCGGCCGCGGTCTCCACCGCGCCCAGCCCCTTGCCGCGGACGTCCCCGACCACGGCCCGGACGCCGTGCCGGGTGTTGACCACCTCGTAGAGGTCGCCGCCGATCCGGGCGTGGGCGGCGGCCGCCTCGTAGTGCACGGCGGCCCGGACGCTGCCGACCCGCTCGGGGACCGGCCGCAGCAGCACCCGGCGGGCGATCGAGGCGACCAGCTGGGCGTCGGCGAGCGCCCTCTCCTGACGCAGCCGCAGGGTGGCGCTGACCCACCCGATCGCGGCGACCAGCACGATGGCGAAGACGGTGGCGCTGTGCACGGACTCGCCGAGCACGTCGTTGTGGAAGGCCATCAGGAAGGCGAAGGCCTCGGTGAGGAGGCCGATCGCGAGCGGGTACCAGGTTCGGCGGCTGACCACGGCGGCCAGCGCGGGGACGGCGGTGAGCGCCGGTTCGACGGTCACCGCGGCGTCAGTGAAGTAGTCGAGGACGACGACCAGCGCCATGCCGATGAACGGCAGCGACAGCGCCGTCCTCGGCCAGGTGCCGGTCGCGCCCGGAGCGGCCCCCGGGGTCGGCCCGGCGAACCGCTCTCTGATCCATCCGGTCGCGCTCAACTTCGGTCTCTCCAGCAGAAGACGCCGATGCCCGTGGGCACCTGCGGTGATGACTGAGGGTTGGGGAATGCGGGCCTCGCTGGCGGCCGGAGTACGGGGGTTGACCGGTTACCGACCCCACAATAGGCGCGAAACGTGCACGACGCACAGGTTTCGCCCGATGCCGTGATGACTTGAATGCTCTCCGTGACTCATTCTTCACTGTTCCCGATCAGGAGCCGTTCCAACTCTTTTCGGCCGGGAAGTCCTGCGGGTTGTTCGATCCGACCGCTGCGGACGTACAGGAACGACGCCGTGACCTGCTCCAGCGGAACGCCCGCCTGTTCGGCCCAGGCGACCCGGTACACCGCGAGCTGGAGCGGGTCGGCGGTCTCCTCGCGGTGCGTCTTCCAGTCCACCACTTCGTAGCGTGACGCGCCGCCGGATCCTGACCGGCCGTCACCCTCGCGGTAGACCGCGTCGATCCGGCCGCGCACCACCCGGCCCCCCAGCACCAACTGGAACGGCGCCTCGACCCGGTACGGCTCCCGGTCCGCGTAGGGGGTGCGCAGGAACGCCTCCTTGAGCCGCTCCAGGTCCTGCTCGTCCTCGATGCCGTCGTCGTCCGCGCCGGGCAGGGCGCCCGGCTCGATCAGCAGCAGCGGCTCGATCCGGGACTGCACCCAGGCGTGGAACCGGGTGCCCCGGCGGGCGGCCGGCTGCGGCGGACGGGGCATCGGACGGGCCAGGTCGTGCGCGAAGCCGTCCGGATCGGCGGCCAGCCGCAGCAGTTGGGTGGCGGAGAGCGCGGCGGGCAGCGGCACCTCCCGCACGTTGCGCCGGGAGCGCTCCAACTCGCCCAGCAGCGCGGTGAGATCGCGGTCCCAGGACTCGACCTGGCGACGGTCCTCGGCGGCCATCGGCTCCGGTTCGGGGGCGGGCTGCCCGGCGAGCCGCCGGTACACCACCTCGGCGACCCGGCGGCGGGCGTGCTGGGCGGCCCGGTCCAGCGGCAGCGGCCAGGGCCGTTCGACGGGGGCGGCCAGCGCCGGGTTGGCGTCGCCCTTCTCCGGCGGCAGGGCCCAGTGCTCGACCTCGCCCGCCCCGGGCTGCTCGCAGTGCTCCCGCAGCTGCTCCAGGAAGGCGGACGGGCCGCGCGGGGTCTTCTGGCTCGGCCCCCACCAGTGCCCGGAGGCGAGCAGCAGCGAGCGCGGCCGGGTGAAGGCGACGTAGCCGAGCCGCAGTTCCTCGGTGCCGGAGTGCCCGGCCAGCTCGGCCTTGAACGCGGCCATGGACTTGGCCGTCCAGCCACCGCGGACGTCGGGCAGGGTGGCCGCGTCGCCGCGCAGGGCGTGCGGGAGCACCCGCTTGGTGCTGGTCCAGCGCTCCCGCGCGGTCGAGGACGGGAACGCGCCCTTGACCAGCCCGGGAACGGCGACGACGTCCCACTCCAGGCCCTTGGACTTGTGCGCCGTGAGCACCTTCACGGTGTCCTCGCCGCCGGGCAGGCTGCTGTCCAGGCCGCGCTCGTACTCCTGGGCGGCGCGCAGGAAGCCGAGGAAGGCCGGCAGGCCCGGGTCGCCGTCCAGGTCGGCGAAGCCGGCCGCGACGTCCAGGAAGGCGTGCAGGGTCTCCCGCCGGCGGGCGGCCAGCGCGTGCGGGGAGGCGGCGAGTTCGACCTCCAACCCGGTGACGGCGAGCACCCGGTGCAGCACGTCCATCAGCGGGTCGGCGAGCGAGCGGCGCAGCTCGCGCAGCTCCCGGGCGAGCCGGGCGAAGCGCAGCCTCGCCTCGGCGGAGAACGGCAGGTCGTCGGCCTGCGGCCGCTCCTCCTCTGCCGGGGCGGTGAGGAAGGTCTCCAGCGCGTCGGCGAGCGAGACCACCTCGGTCGGGTCGGTCTCGGCGACGGCGGCGGCCAGGGCCTCGACACCCTCGGGCCGGGCGGTGCGGACCAGGTCGGCGGCGCGACGGCCCAGCAGGGCCAGGTCACGCGGGCCGATCCGCCAGCGCGGGCCGATCAGCAGCCGGACCAGTGCGGCGTTGGCGGTCGGGTCCTGGAGCACCTCGCAGACCGCCACCAGGTCGGCGACCTCGGGGAGTTGGAGCAGCCCGCCGAGGCCGACCACCTCGACCGGCACCTCCCGGGCGACCAGCGCCGCGTGGATGTCGGGGAAGGCCGCGCCGCCCCGGCAGAGCACGGCGATCCGGCCCGGGGCGGTGCCGGTGCGCACCAGGTGGGCGACCGAGTCGGCCAGCCAGTCGATCTCCTCGGCGTGGGTGGGCAGCAGCGCGGTCCGGACGTAGCCGTCCTGTTCGGCGCCGGGGGCCGGGCGCAGCGCCTCGACACCCTCGTGCATCGCGCGCAGCGGCGCGGCCAGCCCGTTGGCGAAGGCGAGCAGCCGGCCGCCGCTGCGGCGGTTCTCGCTCAGCGCGTACCGGGTGGCGGGGTCGCCGCCCGCCCGCGGGAAGTGCCGGGGGAACTCGTCCAGGTTGGCCACCGAGGCGCCGCGCCAGCCGTAGATCGCCTGGCAGGGGTCGCCGACCGCGGTGACCGGGTGGCCGCCGCCGTGCCCGTCCGGACCGGCGCCGAAGAGGCCGGCCAGCATCAGCCGCTGGGCGACCGAGGTGTCCTGGTACTCGTCCAGCAGCACCACCCGGTACCGGCCGCGCAGCAGCTCGCCGACCTCGGGGCGCTGCTGGGCGAGCCGGGCGGCGGCGGCTATCTGGTCGCCGAAGTCCATCAGCCCGGCCGCGGCCTTGCGGCGCCGGTACTCCTCGACCAGACGGAGCAGCTCCAGCCGGGCCCGGGCGGTGCCGGGGACGGCGCGCAGGTCGTCGTTGGTGAGCCTGACGGTGGCGAGGGTGTCGAGCAGCTCCTCGTCGAAGGACCGCAGCGCCTCCGGCCCGACCAGGTGCTCGGCGAGTTCGCCGTCCAGCGCGATCAGGTCGGCGACCAGGTTGGCGAAGGTGCCGGTGAGGGCCGGGAAGGGGCCGCGGGCGGTGCGCAGCACCTTGGCGGCGAGCTGGAACCGGGTGGCGTCGGCGAGCAGCCGGACGTCCGGCTCGATGCCGATCCGCAGGCCGTGCTCCTTGAGCAGCCGGCCGGCGAAGGCGTGGTAGGTGGAGATCTCCGGTTCGCCGAGCGGCTCCTCGTCCGGCTCCGCGATTCCGGCCCGCTGCAGGGCCGAGCGGACCCGCTCGGACAGCTCGGCGGCCGCCTTGTTGGTGAAGGTGAGGCCGAGCACCTCCTCGGGCCGGACCGCACCGGAGCCGACCAGCCAGACCACCCGGGCGGCCATCACGGTGGTCTTGCCGGAGCCGGCCCCGGCCACGATCACGGCCGGTTCCAGCGGGGCGCCGATGGCCGCCATCTGCTCCCGGTTGAACGGGATGCCGAGCAGTTCCTTGAGCTGGTCGGGGCGGTCGAGCACGGCGGTCACCCCGCAACGTTAACGGGGCGCACCGACACTCCGGACGCCCGGCCGGGGTGACCCTCGCTACTCCACCCTCGCCACTCCGGCCCTCGCCACTCCGCCTCGCTACTCCACCAGCTGGGCGCCGTCGCGCTGGGCGGAGCAGCTGCGCCGGAACGAGCAGCGGTCGCAGCCGCCGCCGGTCTGCGGCACGAAGCGCTCGGCGAGCACCCGCCCGGCCGCGTCGGCGAGCAGGTTCTCGATCCACGGCTCGCCCTCGGGCGGGTCCTGCCGCTGCACCTTGGGTGACTCCGGCACCGCCTTGTCCGGCTTGCGCAGCTGCACCAGCTCGGCACCGCCGGACTCGGGGGCGCGGCCGTCGAAGCCGGGCAGCTCGTTGAGCGCGCCCGCGCGGACGGCGAGCTGGTAGACGGCGAGCTGCTTGTGGTCGGGCAGCGACTTGTCGGTCGGCGCCTCCTTGCCGGTCTTGAAGTCGACCACGTAGGCGCGCCCGGCCTCGTCCTTCTCGACCCGGTCCATCGAGCCGCGGATCCGCACCCGGACACCGCCGGCGTCCAGGGTGACGTCGAAGCCGTGCTCGGTGGCGACGACGTCCCGGCCGCGCTCCAGCACGTGCCAGTTGAGGAAGCGCTCCAGGGCGGCCCGCGCCTCGGTCTTCTCCTGCCGGGACTTCCAGGGCGCGTCGAAGGCCAGCGCGTCCCAGACCGTGTCCAGCCGCTCCATCAGGACGGCGAGGTCGGCGGGGGTGCGCCCGGAGCCGACCTCGTCGGCGAGGGCGTGCACCACGTTGCCGAAGCCCTGCGCGGCGGAGGAGGAGCTGCGCGCCTTGACCTCCTTGTCCAGGAACCACTGCAGCGAGCAGTTCTCCAGCTGTTCCAGGCCGCTGCCGGAGAGCCGGACCGGCAGGTCGGCGCTGCGCAGCGGCTCGGGCGCGGCGGTGGCGTCGTCCAGGCCCCACCAGCGGTCCGGGTGGGCGGCCGGCACCAGCGGCAGGCCGTCCTCGTCGGCGGCCAGCGCCAGGGTGGCGAGCCGTTCCGCGGCGGCGCGGCGCAGCTCGGGCGAGCGGGCCGGGTCGACGGTGACCGCGCGCAGCTCGGCGACCAGCGCCGGGACGGAGAGCGGGCGGCGCGGCCGGTGGGTGACGTCCTCGACGGTCGCGGGCGGGGTGCGGCGGACGACCCGGCCGGTCCTGGGGTCGACGTCCTCCCGGTAGAGCTCGCGCAGGAAACGCGAGGGCTCGTCGCCGTCCTCGGCGGGTGCCTTGACCGCGGTGACGACCAGCCGCTCCCTGGCCCGGGTGGCGGCGACGTAGAAGAGGCGGCGTTCCTCGCCGAGCAGGGCGGCCGGGGAGAGCGGCTCGGCGAGGCCGTCGCGGCCGATCCGGTCGGCCTCCAGCAGCGAGCCGCGGCGGCGTAGGTCCGGCCAGAGGCCCTCCTGGACGCCGGCGACCACGACCAGGCGCCATTCCAGGCCCTTGGAGCGGTGCGCGGTCATCAGCCGGACGGCCTCGGGGCGGACGGCCCGCACGGTGAGGGTGTCGGCGGCGATGTCCTGGGCCTCCAGCTCGGCGAGCAGGTCGAGGGCGCTGCGGTGGCCGGTGACCTGCTCCTCGGCGCGGGCGGCGGTCTCGAACAGGGCGCAGAGCGCGTCGAGGTCCCGGTCGGCGTTGCGGCCGGCCGCGCCGCCGCGCAGGGCGGCCCGCTCCAGGCGCTCGCGCCAGCGGCGGCTGCCGTCCCAGAGCTCCCAGAGCGCGTCCTCGGCGGTGCAGCCGCCGGCCAGCCGCTCGCGGACCTTGCGCAGCAGGGTGCCGAGGTCGCGGGCGCGCCGGGCGTAGGAGGGGTCGAGGGCGATCAGCCGCTCGGGTTCGCCGAGGGCCTCGCGGATCAGCTCCCCGGCCGGGCGCGGCACTGCGGCGGGCCGGCCGTCGGCGCGCAGGACGGCGCGCTCCTCCTCGCGCAGGGCGCGGCCGAGGCGGCGCAGGTCGGAGCCGTCCATGCCGCCGAGCGGGCCGGTGAGCAGGGTGTGGGCCAGTTCGGTGGTGAGCGGGTCGGGGGTCCCGGCGTCCGGGCTCCCGGCGTGGCCGTGCCGGTCGCGGGCGGCCTGCTCGGCGCAGACCCGCAGGGCGAGCAGCAGCTGGGCGACGGCCGGCTCCTCGCGCAGCGGCAGGTCGTCGCCGTCGATCTCCAGCGGGACGCCGGCCGCGCCGAGCGCCCGCCGCACGCCCGGGATGGACCGGGCGCCGGCCCGGACCAGCACGGCCATCTCGCCCCACGGCACGCCGTCCTCCAAGTGGGCGCGGCGCAGCAGGTCGGCGATCGAGTCGAGCTCGGTGCCGGGCGTGGGGTAGGTGTACACCTCGACCCGGCCGCCCTCGCGGGAGGGCAGCAGGGCGCGGTGCTGGGCGAGCTTGTCGGCGGGCAGCCGGCCCATCGGCATCCGCCGGGCGAGCTCCCGGGAGGCGGCGAGCAGGACGGCGCCGGAGCGGCGGGAGACGCGGAGCACCCTGACCTCGGCGGGGCTGCCGTCGGCCTGCCGGAAGGTCTGCGGGAACTCCAGGATGCCGTTGATGTCGGCCCCGCGGAACGCGTAGATCGACTGGTCCGGGTCGCCGACCGCGATCAGCTCCCGACCGCCGCCGGCCAGCCGGCGCAACAGCCGGACCTGGGAGGGGTCGGTGTCCTGGTACTCGTCGACGAAGACCACGTCGTACCGCTGCCGCAGCTCCTCGCCGACCTCGGGGCGTTCGGCGAGCAGGACGGCGCGGTGGACGAGCTCGGCGTAGTCGAGGACGCCGCGCAGGTCGAGCACGTCCAGGTAGTCGGCGAGGAAGTGCGCGGCGGCGGCCCAGTCGGGGCGCTGGACGCCCTCGGCGAAGCGGGCCAGCTCGGCCTCGCCGAGGCCCAGCTCGCGGCTGCGGGCGAGCACGGCGCGGACCTCGTCGGCGAAGCCGCGGGTGGTCAGGCAGGCGCGCAGGTCGAGCGGCCAGGAGATCCGGCCGCCGCCGGCCCGGGCGTCCTCGGCGCCGCCGGCCAGCAGCTCGCGGACCATCACGTCCTGTTCCGGGCCGGAGAGCAGCCGCAGCGGCTCGGCGTACTCCTGCGGGTCCTGGTGGGCGCGGAGCAGGGCGTAGCTGAAGGAGTGGAAGGTGGTGGCCTGCGGGGCGGCGGCGCGGGCCGTGGCGGAGGCGCCGAGCCGGGCGGACATCCGGTCGCGCAGCTCCATCGCGGCCTTGCGGCTGAAGGTGAGGACGAGGATCCGCTCGGGGTCGGTGCCGCGCTCGATCCGCCGGGCGACCGCCTCCACCAGCGTCGTGGTCTTGCCCGTCCCGGGCCCGGCGAGCACCAGCAGCGGGCCGCCGGCGTGCTCGGCCACGGCGCGCTGGTACTCGTCCAGCACGGGCGGGGCGGGCTGGGCGAGGGGGCTGCGCACCAGACGGTAGGGGGAGCTCACGGATGTCCTGGGGGTTGTGCTGCGGGCCACGGAAGGCGGGCCCCACCCGGGGGCCCGTCCGTATCGAGCCTACGATCCTGCCCCGTCATTCCCGTCCGCGCATCCGGTTCGGCTCAATCCCCCGCCGGCCGGCCGTCCCAGCGGGCCCGCTTGAGGTCGACCCGGGGCGGGTCGGCGAGTTCCCGCAGCGGGGTGCCCTCCTCGCCGTAGTGGGCGAGGGCCCGGTGCTCGTGGCCGGGCAGGAACCGGCCGTCCGCGCGGATCACCCGCCACCAGGGCACGGCGGCGCCGTAGAGCGCCATCACCCGGCCGACCTGCCGGGGGCCGCCCTGGCCGAGGTACTCGGCAACGTCCCCGTAGGTCATCACCCTGCCGGGTGGAATCCGCTCGGTCAGGTCGAGCACCAGTTCGGCGAAGGGCGGCAGGGCGCCGCGGTCGCCGTCGTCGTCAGCGTCCGTCACCTGCGGCATTCTTCCTCATGGGGGAAGCCGCGGGGTCCCGTACGAACGATCCGCCGCGCCCGATCCGGCCCCTGTCCAGCACGGGGCGCCGCGGCATGCCACCATCTTCGGGGCGGTGAGTGGTGATACGAGGACAAGACCAGATGACCGGGACGGCTGACGTGGGCGCGCACGAGGACTCCGACGAGTCCGCCGACGCCATGCGCGCAGGTCCGGGCGGCGGGCCTGCCGCCGAGCCGTCCCCGGAAGTCTCCCTGATCAAGGACGGGACGATCAAGACCCCACAGCCCACCGCACCCGAGCCCCGGCCCGAGCCGGCGCCGCCGGCCGCCGGCGTCCCGGCCCAGCAGCCCGCGCCGCCCGGACCTCCGGCGCCCCCGGCGGACCCCGCGTCCTCCGCCGGGCCGGACGAGCCCGACGGGCCGGACAAGTCCGACGAGGCCGACGGCCACGACGACACCCCGCACCTGGACGTCGACGAGCCGCTGCTCGCCGCCCGCGCGCACCGCCCGTCCGACCTGATCCGCTTCGTGGCCGGCGTGCTCGGCATCGTCGCCGTGTTCATCCTCGCCGGGGTGGCGACCTCGACCACCACCGGCATCGAGATAGACATCGCGTCCAACGCGCCGCGCTTCTCCCCGGTGCTCTCCACCATCACCGGCCTGGTCTCCAGCGTCGCCGTGCTCGCCGTCCCGCTCGCCTTCGCGGTCGAACGGCTGATCAAACGCGACGGCCTGCGGGTCGCCGACGGCGTACTCGCCTCGGTACTCGCCTACGGCGTCTCGCTGGGCATCGACTGGTGGGTCGCCGAGGGCGCGTCCGACCACATCCGCGACGCCCTCACCCGCTTCCCGCTGGACAGCAGCAGCACCCTGACCGACCCGGTGCACGGCTACCTCGCGCCGGTGATCGCCTACATGACCGCGGTCGGCATGTCGAGCCGGCCCCGCTGGCGGGTCGCCCTCTGGGTGGTGGTGATCTTCAGCGGGATCACCGAGCTGCTCGGCGGCTACACCACCCCGCTCTCGCTGCTGCTCACCGTCCTGATCGGCTGGTCCGTCGCCTACGGCACGCTGTACGCGATCGGCTCGCCGAACATCCGGCCCACCGGCCAGCACCTGATGATCGGCCTGCGCAAGGTCGGCTTCACCCCGGCCAGCGCCCACCGCGCCCCGGACGCGCCCGGCGGCACCCGCCGCTACTTCGTCGCCCAGCAGAGCGGCCCGCCGCTGGACGTCCACATCGTCGACCGCGAGCAGCAGGCCTCCGGCTTCTTCTACCGGGCCTGGCGGCGGCTGCGGCTGCGCTCGGTGGCCGTCCGCCGCAGCCCGCAGTCGCTGCGCCAGGCGCTGGAGCAGGAGGCGCTGATCGCCTACGCGGCCGCCGCCTCGGGCGCCCGCGCCCCCCAGCTGGTGGCCACCTCCGAGCTGGGCCCGGACGCCGCGATCCTGGTCTACGAGAACGTCGAGGGCCGCACCCTGGACGAGCTCGCCGACGAGGAGGTCACCGACCAGGTGATGGCCTCGCTCTGGGAGTCCGTCGCCGCCCTGCACGAACGCCGGATCGCGCACCGCCGGCTCACCGGCGAGTCGCTGCTGGTCGTCGACGAGAAGACGGCCTGCCTGGTCAACCTCTCCGGCGGTGACATCGCCGCCACCGACCTGACGCTGCGCATCGACGTCGCCCAGCTGGTCACCACCTTCGCGCTGCGGATCGGCCCGGAGCGGGCCGTCTCCACCGCCAACGCCGTGCTCGGCGCCGACCGGGTCGCCCAGGCGCTGCCGCTGCTCCAGCCGGTCGGGATGAGCCGCTCGACCCGCGTCGACCTGCGGAAGCTCACCAAGGAGCGGAAGGCCGCCGCCCAGGCCCGGGCGCTGGAGCAGGTCGCCGCCGGCGAGCGCACCCAGCAGCAGGCCGAGGAGGACATCGCGGTCGCCGGCGAGGACCTGCTCAGCCGGATCCGCGGCCAGATCCTCCAGATCGCGCCCGAGGCGCCGATGGAGCCGGCCAAGCTGGAGCGGCTCAAGCCGAAGAGCCTGATCATGGTGATCGCGCTCACCTTCGCCGCCTACCTGGCGCTGACCACCATCAAGCCGGCCCAGCTCAAGCTCTCCCAGATGAACTGGGCCTGGGCCGCGGTGGCCCTGGCGGCGGCCGCGTTCAGCTACGTCGCCGCCTCGATGAGCCTGACCGGCTTCGTCCCCGAGAAGCTGCCGTTCCGGCGCACCGTCGCCGCCCAGCTGGCCGGGTCCTTCGTCAAGCTGGTCGCGCCGGCCGCGATCGGCGGCATCGCGCTGAACACCCGCTACCTGCAGAAGGCCGGCATCCGGTCCGGACAGGCGGTCGCGTCGGTCGGCGCCTCCCAGCTGGCCGGCCTGGCCGGGCACCTGCTGCTGCTGTTCAGCTTCGGCCTGATCACCGGCAGCCAGAACAACGGGGACCTCTCCGCCTCCCGCGCGGTGATCATCGGCGTGCTGACCGCCGCCGTGCTCGCCCTGGTGGTGGCGGCCGTCGCCCCGCTGCGGCGGTTCGTGCTGAACCGGCTGCGCTCGCTGTTCTTCGGCGTGGTGCCGCGGATGCTCGACCTGATGCAGACGCCCAGCAAGCTGGTCACCGGATTCGGCGGCATCCTGCTGCTGACGCTCTCCTTCACCGCCTGCCTGGACGCCTCGGTGCAGGCCTTCGGCGGCTCGATCAGCTTCTCGGCGGTGGCGGTGGTCTTCCTGACCGCCAACGCGGCCGGCTCGGCCATCCCCACCCCCGGCGGCATCGGCCCGGTCGAGGTCGCCCTGATCGGTGCCCTCACCGTCGCCGACGTGCCGCCGGCCATCGCCACCCCGGCGGTCTTCCTCTACCGGGCGCTCACCTTCTGGCTGCCGGTGCTGCCCGGCTGGATCTCCTACAACGTGCTCCAGCGCAAGGGCGCGCTGTAGGCGCGGCAGTACGCGAAAGGGCCCGCCGGAGCGGGCCCTTCCTGCTGTACCGGTCCGCTGCCGTACCGGTCCTTCTGCCGTACCGGTGCGGCGGTGGTTCCTAGTAGACCGGCTTGTGCGGCTCGATCTGGTTGATCCAGCCGAGCACGCCGCCGCCCAGGTGGACGGCGTTGGCGAAGCCGGCCGACTTCACCACGGCCAGCACCTCGGCCGAGCGCACGCCCGACTTGCAGTGCAGCACGATCTTCTTGTCCTGCGGCAGCGACTCCAGGGCGTTGCCCATCAGGAACTCGTTCTTCGGGATCAGCACCGCGCCGGGGATGTTGACGATCTCGTACTCGCCGGGCTCGCGGACGTCGACCAGGAAGATGTCCTCCTTGTCGTCCTGCCACTCCTTGAGCTGCTTCGAGGTGATGGTCGAACCGGCGGCGGCGGCCTGCGCCTCCTCCGACACGACGCCGCAGAAGGCCTCGTAGTCGATCAGCTCGGTGACCGTCGGGTTCTCGCCGCAGAGCGCGCAGTTCGGGTCCTTGCGGACCTTCACCTGGCGGTAGTTCATCTCCAGGGCGTCGTAGATCATCAGCCGGCCGACCAGCGGCTCGCCGACGCCGGCCAGCAGCTTGATCGCCTCGGTGACCTGGATCGAGCCGATGGACGCGCAGAGCACGCCCAGCACGCCGCCCTCGGCGCAGGACGGGACCATGCCCGGCGGCGGGGCCTCCGGGTAGAGGCAGCGGTAGCACGGACCGTGCTCGGCCCAGAACACGCTGGCCTGGCCGTCGAAGCGGTAGATCGAGCCCCACACGTACGGCTTGCCGAGCAGCACCGCCGCGTCGTTCACCAGGTAGCGGGTGGCGAAGTTGTCGGTGCCGTCCACGATCAGGTCGTAGCCGGAGAAGATCTCCATGACGTTGGAGTTGTCGAGGCGGTCCTCGTGGAGGATCACGTCGACGTAGGGGTTGATCTCCTTGACGGAGTCCCGCGCCGACTCGGCCTTGGAGCGGCCGATGTCCGACTGGCCGTGGATGATCTGCCGCTGGAGGTTGGACTCGTCCACCACGTCGAACTCGACGATGCCGAGCGTGCCCACGCCCGCCGCGGCCAGGTACATCAGCGCGGGAGAGCCCAGGCCACCGGCGCCCACGCACAGCACCTTGGCGTTCTTCAGCCGCTTCTGCCCGGCCATGCCCACGTCGGGGATGATCAGGTGGCGGGAGTACCTGCGGACCTCGTCGACGGTGAGCTCGGCGGCCGGCTCGACCAGGGGTGGCAGCGACACGGGGACTCCGATGGTCGTCGGTTCAGGTGGCCGGGGCCAACCTCTTGTGGCTTGCGCTCCGCCACCCTGAGGTGGCTCTGCTACGCCAACAGTGTCATGCCGCCCCGGTATTCCGAGACAGCCTGTCCGACAGGCGAGACGGCCGGCGCCGGATGGTGGAACCGTGCGGACGCCCGCGCCCACCGCCGTCCGGCCGCAGGTCAGGGGCACCGGAGGCCCGCCGCCACCGGGCCCCCGCACCCCCGGCCGGGCCGCGCCGCCCGCGCCCGGCGGCGGTCAGACCCGGCACGCCGTCTCCAGCCAGACGTCCCCGAGCGACTCCTCCAACGGCACCTGTGTCCGCCAGCCGAGACGGTCGCGGGCGGTCCGCACGTCCGCCTGCCGCCACGGCACCGGCTCCCCCGGCGCCATCCGCGCCTCGGCCGGCCGCGGCTCCGCCGGGCGGTGCCCCGGCAGGTGGTGCTGACCCGGGTGCGGGACCAGGTGGTCGGCCGACCCGGCCGCCTGCGCGGGCAGCACGACCTGCCGGTTCTCCTCCACGATCGCCCCCTCGAACCCGGACGCCCGGACCAGCAGCTGGGCCGCCTCGCGGGCCCGGACGGCGTGCCCGCTGCCGATGTTGATCACGCCGGTGGCCGCCGACACGGCCGCCGCCCGGATCGCCCGGGCGACGTCCCGGACGTCCACGAAATCCCGGTATCCGGACAGGTCCGGCATCCGCACCTGCGGCTCGTCCCGCTCCAGCGCCCGGCGCAGCCCCTCGGCGAGCCGCCCGAACAGCGAGGCGGTCGGCGCCCCCGGGCCCACCACGTCGAACACCCGCAGCACCGCCGCATCCAGCCCGGAGGCCAGCACCAGTTCCGTACCGGCCAGCTTGGACACCCCGTACGGGCCGACCGGGCGGGGCTCGGCGGCCTCCGACACCGGCACGCCGCCCGGCACCGGGCCGTACTCGGCCGCCGAACCGACGTGCACCAGCCGCGCGGGCTCGCGGCTGCGCCGGATCGCCTCGCAGACGGTGGCCACGGCCAGCGTGTTGGCCCGGATCAGGGTGCGCGAGCTGCCGTACGTCGCGCCCGCGCAGTTGATCACCACCTGGGGCGCGACCGCGTCCAGGAACCGGGCCAGCGCGCCCGGGCTTCCGGTGGTCAGGTCGAAGCGGATGTCGGCCGAGTCACGCCGGCCGAGCACCGTCACCTGCAACTCCTGGTCCACGAGCAGACGATCGGTGACCCGGCGGCCGATGAAGCCGTCGGCGCCCAGCAGCAGCACCCTCATCGGGGGTGTCCTTCCACGAAGCGAGGTCGGGTTCGACCTGGCGGACAGTGTGAGTACAGAGCAGAGAATCCGGGTGACCGGGCGGCCGGCGGGCCTGTGGTCGGCAGTCGGCGGGCCTGTGGCCGGCGGTCGGACGGGGCCGCGGAGCGTCAGCGGTGCGCGCCGGCCCGGCCGAGCACCGGCCAGGCGTACCCGAACAGCACCAGCGCGACGGCCCCGCCGCCGAGCAGGCCGGCCACCGGCGCGGACCGGCCCAGCGCGAGCGGTGCCGCGAGGGCGGCCGCCCCGGCGAGCGCGCCCAGCGCGGCGGCGCCGCGGCGGCCGCAGCCGGCCAGCAGGGCGGGCAGCACCAGCAGCAGGCCCAGCACGCCCTGCGCCGCCCACTGGAGCGGGCCGGCGCGCTCGGCCGCCAGGTGCAGCAGCCCGCCGCCGTGGCCCGGGCCGGGCCGCGGCGCGACGGCCGTCAGAACGGCGAGCGCGGCGAAGCTGAGCACCGCCAGCACGGCCAGGTGCAGGGCGACCGCCACCGGCAGCACCGGGCGCATCCGGGAACGGAACTCGGCGAGGGTGCCCGCCGCCCGCAGGTGGCCGCGGCCGATGTGGCGGAACCAGCGCGCGGCCCACTCGGCCGACCCCGCCGACAGCGCCGCCGCCAGCACCAGCGCGGCCGTCACCCGGCCATCCCCGGTCGCCCCGGCCAGCGGGAGCAGCAGCAGCCCGGCCACCCCGGCGCCGTGGCCGAGCGAGGCCGGCCGCCACCGCCGTGCCCGGGCCGGGCGCGGCGGGCCGGACCAGAGCTCCCCGGCCTCCCCCGCTGCCCCGGCCTCCCCGGGGAGCGCGCGGTCCGCCGCCCCGGCCGGCCGCAGGACGAGCGGGACGGCGGCCGGCAGCAGCGCCGGCCAGCGTCCCCCGAGCCCGGCGGCCGCCGCGACCGGCAGCACCGCGAGCGCCGACGACCGCAGCGCCTCGGCGCACCGCCGCTGCCAGCTCTCGCGCGGCCCGTCGGCCGGGGGCGGCGGGCGGCGCGGCACCCGGGCGTACAGCTCCTCGGCGAGCCCGAACACGTCGGCGTGCCGGCAGCGCGCGGCCGTCTCCGCCCCCAGCCCGGCCTCCTCCAGGCCGGCGGCGATCTCCAGCGGGTCGACCGCGCGCTCGCACAGCAGCCGGTGCTCCGCCATCACCTCCCGGACCGGATCGCCGGAGAGCCCGGAGGCCACGGGCACCCCGGCCGCCCGGCCGCCGCCGGCCATCAGACCGCCTCCGCGAGGGTGCCCGGCCGGTCGGCCGCCGTGACCGGCCCGTCCGCGAGCGTCCCGCCGACCGCCGCACCCGGTCCGCCGCCGTGCGCTCCGCCGGCCTCCGTGCCGTCCCCGTCCGCCGCCCGGCCCCCGCCGTGGCGGTCGGCCAGCCAGTACTCGGCGGGCCGGGCGAACGGGCGCGGCTGCCCGTCGGCCGGGCCTGCGGCGGCCGGGAAGGCCGGCCACTGCGAGACCAGCTCCAGGTAGATCTCCCGGAACGCCCCGATCACCGGTTCCACGGCGAAGCGTTCCTGCGCCCGCAGCCGCCCGGCCAGCCCGAGCCTCGCCCGCCGCTCCTCGTCGCGCAGCAGCGCCAGGCAGGCGCCGGCCAGGGCCTGCGGGTCGCGCGGCGGGACGAGCAGCCCGGTCGGGCCGACCACCTCCCGGGCCACCCCGACGTCGGTCGAGACCACCGCGCGCCCGCTCAGCATCGCGTCCGCCAGCAGCCGGGGGCTGCGCTGGGACAGCGCCGAGAAGACGACCACCGTGCCGCTCTCCCAGGCGGCCGCGGCCGACCCGGGCCGCCCGGCGAACTCCACCGCGCCGGCCACCCCCAGCCGTCCGGCCACCGCCTCGCAGTGCGCCCGGTAGCCGCCGACGGTCTCCTCGCCGTGCACCACCAGCCGCGCCGCGGGCAGCTCGGCCCGGACCCGCGCGAAGGCGTGCAGCACCAGTTCGGTGTCCCGGCCCGGCTCCAGCGCGCCCGCCCAGGCCAGGGTCGGCAGGTCCGGCTCGGGACCGGCCGCCGCGCGGGCCACCGCCGGGGTGCCCTCGTAGACCACCCTGGTCCGCTCCGGGTCGGCGCCGCAGCGCCGCTGCCACTGCTGGTCGTGGGCGCTGCCGGGGGTCAGTATCGCGGCCTGCCGGTACGTCTCCTCGGTGAGCGCCCGGAAGTAGGAGAGCAGCAGCGCCCGGACCGGCCACCGATAGGGCACTTCGCGGTGACTCGCCCACTCGCCTCCGGGCGCTCGGACCCGGTGCCGACGGTCGTCGCTCCGGCGCTCGTCCCTCGCTCGTCGCTTGCCCTCCTCGCCCGCCGGCGAGCAGGAGGGGCCCACCCTCTCGGCACCGGCGCGCCCTTCGGCTCGGGGCGGACGGCCCAAATACTGCTCCCGCAGGTGCAGACCGTGCTCGGTGACCACGAAGGGCACGCCGTGCAGCTGCTTGGCGACCAGCGCGGGCAGCGCCGCGGGGCCGCCGCCGACCACGTGGCAGAGGTCCGCCGCGCCGAGGCCGCCCGGCCCGGTGCCGTACCAGGGGGCGGAGAGCGGCCGCAGGCACTGCTCCAGCAGGTCGGCCGCGACCAGGACGTCGCAGACCAGCGGCTGCCCGGCCGAGGTGTCGGCCCCCGGCGAGTGCCAGACCCGCTCCAGCGTGCGGCGGGCGTGCGCCGAGGCGAGGAACGCCGGCAGTGCGCCGTCCTCCCTGGCGAGCGCCGCCAGCCGGTACAGCCCGCCCCCGAAACCGCCCCGCGCACCCGGCATGACCAGCGCCCGTACGAGTTCCCCGTACGCCCGCGCGTACTGCCGTCTGCGCAACGCTCCCGGCGCGCGGCCGCCCGGGCGGCGCCCCCGGAGGGCCAGCTCGTGCACCCCGAGCCAGCGGCCCCGCGGCAGCGCCCCGGCCTCCTGGCCGGCCAGCACGTACAGCTCGAAGTCGTGCTCCCGGAGGCCTTCGGCCAGCCGGTCGGACCAGCCGCCGGGACCACTCTCCGGATGCCGTCGGACACCCTCGGTCAGCAGGGCTACGCGCACGGGAGACCTCCTAATGCCGCCCGTGGAAGGGCGTTGAAGACCAAGGGCTTGCTACGTCGAATGGGCCTGAGGACCGTGGAGCCGCACGCCGGTACCCCCGCTTCGGCCGCCGTCCGGATGGTCCCGGACGCTCCGGCGGCCGCGACTCCCCCACATGTGTTCGGTCCGACAGCAGAAAGGTAGGACCGGCCCCCGGCCATCCATCGGTCACATGCCTGGCAGCCACCTGAACGAGTGAACCGGCGTGACCTCGCCCGGGACCGCGGCGTTACGACGCCCGCGGCCCCGGCCGTTCCTTCCCTCTCCTGACCGCGCCCTGCCCTGCCCCTGCCCTGCTCTGCCCGTTCCCTGCGCCGGTCCCGTGCGCGCCCCGGCTCAGGCCCGCGCGAGCAGCTCCCGCACCGCCCGGGCCACCTGGTCGGGGTGCTCCATCATCGCCACGTGCCCGGAGTCCGGCAGCACCAGCAGCCGGGCGTCCGCGAAGGCCTGGCAGGCCCGCCGCGCCGACCGGTACGAGACCAGCTTGTCCCGCAGCCCGTACACCAGCAGCGTCGGCGCCTTCACCTGCCGGGCCTGCTGCCAGAGCGCCTGGTCACCGCGCTCGGTGTACGCCGAGACGATCCCGCGCGCCGAGCCGATCAGCACCTGCATCGCGTACGGAAGCTCGGCCCGCCGCCGGTACTCGGCCACCGCCTCGGCCCGGGCGGCCGGCGACAGCACGTCCGGGTCGCCGTACACCAGCCGCAGCAGGCCGTCGGTGGTGTCCTCCGGGCTGCGCCCGTTCGCGGGCAGCCGGCTCAGCAGCGCGGGCACGCCGGGCACCGCCAGCAGGGCGGTCGGCCAGGCGCTGCGCTGCGGCGGCAGCTCGGGCAGGGCGGGCGAGATCAGGGTGAGGCTGCGCACCAGGTCCGGGCGGACCGCCGCGAGCCGGACCGAGACGGCGCCGCCGAGCGAGTTGCCGAACAGGTGCACCGGGCCGCGCCCGGCCGCCTCGAGGTAGCCGATCACCGCGCGGACGTGCCCGGAGACGGAGAGGTTGCCGTCCGCCGGCGGCCCGGAGCGGCCGAAGCCCGGCAGGTCCACGGCCTCGCCGTCGACCAGCCCGGAGAGCCGCGCCATCAGCGCCGTCCAGTTCCCGGCGGATCCGCCGAGCCCGTGCACGAAGAGCGCCGGCTCCCGCCCGTCGGCCGGACCGCCGTCGCCGGCGGCCCGGTGCACCGCCAGCACCGCGCCCGGCACCTCGACCTCACGGAACGGTGCGGGCTCCCCCGCCTCTGTGCGTATCTGCTGCTCAGCGCTGCTCATGGTGGACGATGGTAGTGAGCCGCGGCCGCTGCGGCCCCTGGCGGGACCGGACGTCTCAGCTGTTGTCACACCACTGCCGTTGCCCGTGGTCAGCGCCGTATTGTGGGCTCCTGACAAGGGGGCGCCGTGGTTTTCTTGCGTCTGCCAAGCGCGGACACGGTTACCGAAAAGTAGAATCGGTCATCTTGCCAGCCCCGAACAACCCGTGAAGTGAGGAGCGCCGTGACGGCCATCCAGGAGGCGCAGGAGCGCCCGCGCGGTGCCCGCCTGCCGCGAAGCGCCCGCCGTGAACAACTGCTCGGTGCCGCCCAGGAGGTGTTCGTCGCGCAGGGCTACCACGCGGCCGCCATGGACGACATCGCCGACCGCGCCGGGGTCAGCAAGCCGGTGCTCTACCAGCACTTCCCCGGGAAGCTGGAGCTCTACCTGGCGCTGCTGGACAAGCACTGCGACGCGCTGGTCGAGTCGACCCGCGAGGCGCTGTCCACGACCACCGACAACAAGCAGCGCGTCGCCGCGACCATGGACGCGTACTTCAACTACGTCTCCAGCGAGTCCGGCGCCTTCCGGCTGGTCTTCGAGTCGGACCTGACCAACGAGCCGGCCGTGCGCGAGCGGGTCGAGCGGGCCTCGGAGGCCAGCGCGACGCTGGTCAGCAAGGTGATCCAGGAGGACACCGACCTCCCGGAGTCCGAGTCCAAGCTGCTCGCCGCCGGCGTCTGCGGCCTGGCCCAGATCACCGCCCGCTACTGGCTCTCGCAGGGGCTGGAGATCCCGCGCGACGAGGCCGCGCGCCTGGTCGCCAGCCTGGCCTGGCGCGGCCTGAAGGGCTTCCCGATGCACCCCGCCACCGAGCAGTCCGAGGCCCCCGCCGACGGGCAGTGATCCACCGGCTTTCGCCTCGGCCTTGATCCGGTGCTCTATGGTGAAGCCGTACGGCGCGGTCGCCGCGACCGCCTGTTCCGGGCGGTCCGGGTGCCGCGCGTGGATGGCTGCAACCCCGGAGGGACGGAAGCCGTGGAGGTCAAGATCGGCGTGCAGAACGCGCCGCGCGAGATCGTGATCGAGAGCTCGCAGACTGCCGATGAGGTCCAGAGCGCGGTCGCCAAGGCGCTGGAGGGCACCGAGAAGCTCTTCACCCTGACCGACGAGCACGGCCGCCGCGTCATCGTCCCGGCCGAGCGCCTGGCGTACGTGGAGATCGGCGAGTCGGCCGCCCGCAAGGTCGGTTTCGGCACGCTCTGAGTCGTACCGCGGTGCCCCGTTTCCCCCGGCCGGGGAAGCGGGGCACCGCTGTGTGTACGGCCGGGGCGGCCCGGGTACGGCGACAGTGCGGCCGTCCGATGCGCCGCGCGCCCGCACCCCGGGGAGGCACCTTTGCTGGTCGAGACGCTCGCCTTCGCCCTCGTCGGCCTGGTCGTCGGCGCCGCCGCGCTGCTGTCCCTGCCCGCGTACTTCCCGTCCGGACGGACGCTGACGATGGGGACGGCCCTGGTCTCGGCCCTGCTGAGCGGCGTGATCGCGCACTTCGCGCTGGACGGCGCGGCCCCGGCGGCCGGCATCGCGATCTCGGCGACGGCCTCGGCACTGCTCACCTCGGTCCTGGCCCGGCCCGACCTCGCGGCCGGTCGCCGGCCCGCCCACCGGCACCACCCGCACCGGGCCGGTGCGGGCGCACACCGTCGGCACCGGCACGCCTGAGCCGCGCAGCCGCTGGGCTGCTGGGCCGCTGGGCCGCTGGGCCGCGTCGCTCAGGAGGCGAGCCCCAGCGCGGCCATCCGCTTGGTGTGCGCCTCGGTGATCCGGTTGAACATCTTGCCGACCTCGACCAGGTCGAAGCCCTGCACCCGGACGCCGCCGACCAGCAGATTGGAGAGCGCGTCCCGCTCGGCCACCACCCGCTGGGCCTGGCTCAGCGCCTCGCCCATCAGCCGCCGGCCCCAGAGCGCCAGCCGGCCGCCCGCGCGCGGGTCGGCCTCGATCGCCTGCCGCACCTTGTCGACGGCGAACTGGGCGTGCCCGGTGTCCGACATGACGCCGAGGACCAGGTCGCGGGTGTCGTCGTCCAGGCGGACGGCCACCTCGCGGTAGAAGTCGGTGGCGATCGCGTCGCCGACGTACGCCTTGACCAGGCCCTCCAGCCAGTCCGAGGGCGCGGTCATCCGGTGGAACAGCTCCAGCGGCTCGACGAACGGCTGCATCGCCTCCTGCGGGTCCGCACCGACCTCGGCGAGCCGGTCGTGCAACCGCTGGTAGTGCTGGAACTCGGCGGAGGCCATCCGGGCGAGCGCGGCCTTGTCGGCGAGGCCCGGCGCGAGCTTGGCGTCCTCGGCGAGCCGCTCGAAGGCGCTCAGCTCGCCGTAAGCGAGGGCGCCGAGCAGGTCCAGCACGGCCGCCCGGTACCCGGGGTCGGCCGAGCAGCTCGCCCAGTCGCCGATCGAGCCGGCCGCGTCGTCCTGCGTCTCACCATGGGTCTCCATGACCTGCCACCTTAGCCCCGCGCGCCCTCCCGCACACGTACGGTGCCGCCGAGGCGGACCCGGTCCACCGCCCCGCCCCACGCGGCCACCGGGCACGCCCCCACCCCCGCCCCATCCGCCCCCGGCCCGCCGCAGGCGCCCCGCCCCCGCACCGGTGAGCCCCGGCCCGACGGGCCTCCGCAGGCCCTCCGAGCAGCGATGTCGCACGCGTCACGTGTTCGAGTCGTCGCGTGACTGTATGGTGGTACGGAGGCCCGTAGTGCTCGCACGGTGTCACCGCCGTCTCGGTGCGCCGGGCAGGCCCGCTCCGCAGCGGCGCCGTCCGTCAGGACGTGCCCGTTGACCGGAAGCCGGGTACTCACGTACGCGGATGCCCGGTCGGAGAGCCGATCGGCTCCGACCATGGCTTGGACTTCAAGCCTTGGCACCGCATCAGTGGCCGAGCGAGGGCCGCCGAGACCGCGCCATCCCGGCGCAGGTCCCGCGCAGGTCCCTCACGGGAATCCTCCCCGACGCCGCCGGCGACGCGCCCCTCACCTGGCCGCGCGAACCACCGGCCGGCCGCAGGGACCGGCGCGGTTGTGCGTCCGCGCAGCTGTATCAGGGCCGCCCAGGCCCGTACGCAGCCGCGCGGCTGCCCGCCCGCCGCTCGCTCTCGGCCCCTCCACACGGAAGAGGCAGCACCCTGTCCACCACCGCTGAACCCACCAAGACCACCTTCCGGGAGCTGGGGATCCTCCCGGAGACCGCCGAGGCCCTGGAGGCCGTCGGCATCGTCCACCCCTTCCCCATCCAGGAGATGACCCTCCCGGTCGCGCTGACCGGCCACGACGTCATCGGCCAGGCCAAGACCGGCACCGGCAAGACGCTCGGCTTCGGTCTCCCGCTGATCGAGCGGGTGGTCGTCCGCGCCGACGTCGACGCCGGCCGCGCCACCGAGGAGCAGCTCTCCGAGTTCCCGCAGGCGCTGATCGTCGTCCCGACCCGCGAGCTCTGCACCCAGGTCACCAACGACCTGCAGACCGCCGGCAAGGTCCGCGACGTGCGCGTGCTCGCCGTCTACGGCGGCCGGGCGTACGAGCCGCAGGTGGAGGCCCTGAAGAAGGGCGTCGACATCGTGGTCGGCACCCCGGGCCGCCTGCTCGACCTGGCCGGGCAGAAGAAGCTCAACCTCTCCCAGGTCCGCGCGCTGGTCCTGGACGAGGCCGACGAGATGCTCGACCTGGGCTTCCTGCCCGACGTCGAGAAGATCCTCACCATGCTGCCGGCCAAGCGGCAGACCCTGCTGTTCTCGGCCACCATGCCGGGCCAGGTGATCAGCCTCGCCCGCCGGTACATGAGCCAGCCGACCCACATCCGGGCCGCCGCGCCGGACGACACCGGCACGACCGTCGCCAACATCGAGCAGCACATCTTCCGTGCGCACTCGCTGGACAAGGTCGAGGTCGTCTCGCGCATCCTGCAGGCCGACGGCCGCGGCCTGGCGATGATCTTCTGCCGCACCAAGCGCACCGCCGCCGACGTCTCCGACCAGCTGACCCAGCGCGGCTTCGCGGCCGGCGCCGTCCACGGCGACCTCGGCCAGGGCGCCCGCGAGCAGGCGCTGCGCGCGTTCCGCAACGGCAAGGTCGACGTGCTGGTCTGCACCGACGTCGCCGCCCGCGGCATCGACGTCGAGGGCGTCACGCACGTCATCAACTACCAGTGCCCCGAGGACGAGAAGACCTACCTGCACCGGATCGGCCGCACCGGCCGGGCCGGCGCGTCCGGCACCGCCGTGACGCTGGTCGACTGGGACGACATCCCGCGCTGGCAGCTGATCAACAAGGCGCTGGACCTGCCGTTCAACGAGCCGGAGGAGACCTACTCCACCTCGGCGCACCTGTTCGAGCTGCTGAAGATCGCCAAGGGCACCACCGGTGTGCTGCCGCGGTCCGAGCGGACCCGGGCCGGCCTGGGCGCGGAGGAGGTCGAGGACCTCGGCGAGACCGGCGGGCGCGGTTCGCGTTCGGCCGGCGGCCGTGGCCGCGGCGGTGCGCGGGGCGGCTCCGCCAAGCCCGCCGCCGAGACCACCGAGGAGAAGCCGGCCCGCCGGACCCGTGAGCGCCGCCGCACCCGTGCCGGTAGCGCGGTCGCGGGCGAGACGGTGACCGAGGCGCCCGCCGAGGCCGCCACCGCGGTCGAGGCCCCGGCGGCCCCGGCCGTCGAGGCCGCCGAGGGCGAGGCCCCGCGCCGCCGCCGTCGCCGTCCGCGCAGCACCGCCGCCGGCGAGACCGCCGTCGCCGCGGTGGCCGAGGCTCCGGCCGCGGTCGCCGAGGCCGCCGCGCCGGCCGCCGACGCCGACACCGCTGCGGAGAAGCCGGCCCGCCGGACCCGCAGCCGGGCCAAGGCGAAGGCCGAGCCGGCCCCCGAGGCCGCCGCCGTACCCGCGGCCGCCGCGGACGCCCCGGCCGAGACCCCGGCGCCGCGCAAGCGGACCCGGACCCGCCGCCCGGCCGCAGCCGAGGCGGCGCCGGAGAGCTGAGCCTGCCCAGGCAGCACACCGCCCGGAGGGGGCGGCCCGGTCCCGCACGTCGGGGCGGGGCCGCCCCCTCCGGCGTACCCGCCCCGCTACGCTCGGGGTTACCGGCCGGTCACCCCGTCCGTTCGGCCGTCCGCCCGGAGCACCAGGAGATCCGCCCATGAGCACGCCGCCGTTCCTCACCCTCCCCGGCTGCGCGCGGGCGCTGCGGCTGCCCACCGCGCGCGGGGAGTTCGCCGCGCTGCGGGCCGAACCGGCGGGCGAGGTGCGCGGCTCGGCGCTGCTGGTGCCCGGGTTCACCGGCAGCAAGGAGGACTTCATCGCGCTGCTGGAGCCGCTCGCGGCGGCCGGCTACCGGGTGACGGCGGTCGACCAGCGCGGCCAGTACGAGACCGGCGGCCCGGACGACCCCGCCGCCTACGCCGTCGACGCGCTCGGCGCGGACGTCCGGGCGGTCTCCGCGGCGCTCGCCGGCGACGGCCTGCCGCTGCACCTGCTGGGCCACTCCTTCGGCGGCCAGGTGGTCCGGGAGGCCGTCCTGGCGGCCGCCGCGGAGGGCCCGCTGCCCTGGCGCTCGCTGACCCTGATGTCCACCGGGCCGGGCGCGATCGAACCGGGTGAGGCGGAGCGCACCAAGCTGCTGATCTCGGTGCTGCCGACGATGAGCCTGGAGGAGATCTGGCAGGTGCTCCAGCAGATGGAGGAGGGCTCGGGCGATCCGGCGCGGCGCCCGGTGCCCGAGGTCACGGAGTTCCTGCACCGCCGCTGGCTGGCCAACGTGCCGCAGGCGCTGATCACCACCGGCGGGCACCTGGTCGCCGCGCCGGACCGGGTGGACGAGCTGGCCGCGGCCGCGTCGGCCGCCGGGCTGCCCGCCCTGGTGCTCTCCGGCGTCCGCGACTACGCCTGGCCGGTGCCCGAGCAGACCGCGATGGCCGGGCGCCTGGGCGCCCGCCGCGTGGTGATCGACGACGCCGGCCACTCCCCCAACGCCGAGCAGCCGGCCGCCACCGCGAAGGCCCTCCTCGACTTCTGGGCCTGACGGGCCCGCCGGCCCGCCGGCCCGCCGACCCGGCGCCCTGACGACCCGGTGCCCTGACGCCCTGACGGGCCGCTCCCGACCCCTACGGCGGCCCGTCCGCACCCCTGCGCCCCGCGCGGAAACCCCTACCCGCAGACCGGGCGACCCCTGTTCGCACCCCGGTTCTGTTTCGCACAGGACAAAATTCGTTAGTTGCGGTAATATTTGATTCTGTCCGGGAACCATCGTCGGTCTCATCGACGACATCGACCGGCCGAATCGGCCGAAACCAGGACGTTACGGACGGGCAACGGCCCGGTAGCAGCACCACGACAGAGTGGTTCACGAGGGACCAGGCGTCCCCGGCAAGCAGGGGGAGCCCTTTGCCGCAGCAGACCGCCGACCGTTCGGCACGACAGACCCCGAAAGGGCTGATACCGACTCAGCCACGACCGCCCCGCCAGCCGGGGCAGGAACAGGAGAGGCCCATGCGCTTCGAGATCCTCCGACTGGACGACGCCCGCGGCACCGCCACCGACCGCCTGATCGCCGACGCCGAGACCGTCCGCGAGCTGGTCCAGGACGCCGCCCGCACCGGCGAGCGCCTGCTCATCCGTCCGTGCCCGGCCGTCTGATCCCGCGCGGCGCCTCCGACCGGGAGCCCTCACCCGCCGCCGACGACCCGGGAACGTCCGATCCCGACGTTCCGATACCCGACTGACGCCCTGTCATCGCGATCCGCCGATGACGGGGCGTCAGTGCATCCGGGTCCCGCCGCAGGCCACCGGGGCCGACGTTTGCCGCCGCCCGCCGCTGGACATCCCCTACCGGGAGCCGCCCGTACCACGCCCACCCCGCGTCGGACGGGCACCCGCCACCGACAGGTGCCGCCGAGCCCTCCGTACGGGTGATCGTCCTTGACGCGGCGGTCCGGAGGGAGGAGCGTTGTCGGCTATGAGGGGCGAGCCAAGCTGCCCGAGGTGCGCCGGCCGGGTCCGCGCCCCCGGTCTGTTCTCAGACACCTGGCAGTGCGACCGGCACGGAGCCGTGCACCCGATGCAGCCGGTGCTGCCCCCGAGCGTGGAGGCGCTCGGCGTCGCCGTCGCCCGTTCACAGGTCCCCGTCTGGCTGCCCTGGCCGCTCCCGGTCGGCTGGCTCTACACCGGCATCGCCCACGTCGGTGACGACGTCTCGGGTGCCCGGGCCACCGCCGTCGCCTGCTCCGGCCCCGCGCCGCTCGGCGGCTTCGGCGAGCTGGTGCTGGTCGCCGAGGAGCTCGGCGTCGGGCTCGGCGCCCGGTACGCGGGGCTGTCCGGCCCGGACCCTGGCGAGTCGGTCGCCCTCTACAAGCCCGCCGACGCCAAGCTGATGGCGGCCGGGCGGCCCACCCCGATGTTCCACGTCCCGGACGCGCCGGCCGACCGCGCGGTCTTCGTCGGCGAGGCCCGCGGCCTCTGGCTCTGGGCGGTGGCCTGGCCCGAGCAGTCGGCACTGGTGATGTACGACGAGCTGGTGCTCACCGACCTGCGCGAGGCGGGCGCCGAGCTGGACCTGCTGCCCTGCGGCGCGCTCTCCCCCCGCCTGCTCGGCTGACCTATCCTGGGCGGCACCCGCCACCCACCCCCAGGAGCCGACCCCCGTGCGCATCGACCTGCACGCCCACAGCAACGCCTCCGACGGCACCGACAGCCCGGCCGAGCTGGTCGCGGCGGCGGTCGCCGCGGGCCTGGACGTGGTGGCGCTCACCGACCACGACACGGTCGCGGGCCACGCGGAGGCCGCCGAGGCGGTGCACGCGCTGCCGGCCGGCAGCCGGCTGGCCCTCGTCCCGGGCGCCGAGCTCTCCTGCGTGGTGGAGGGCATCAGCATGCACCTGCTGGCCTACCTGTTCGACCCGGCCGAGCCGGCGTTCGCGCAGGAACGCGAGCTGGTGCGCACCGACCGGTTCCGGCGCGGGCGGGCGATCGTCGAGCGCTGCCGGGAGCTGGGCGCGGAGATCAGCTGGGAGCAGGTCGAGCGGATCGCGGGCACCGGCTCGGTCGGGCGGCCGCACATCGCCAGCGCGCTGGTCGAGGCCGGTGTGGTGGCCACCGTCTCGGACGCGTTCACCCCGGAGTGGCTGGCCAACGGCGGGCGCGCGGACGTCCGCAAGCACGAGACCGACCCGGTCGAGGCGGTCCGGCTGGTCCGGGCGGCCGGCGGGGTGCCGGTCTTCGCGCACCCGGGTGCGGTCAAGCGCGGGCGGACGGTGTCCGACCAGGTGATCGCGGACCTCGCGGCGGCCGGGCTGGCGGCGCTGGAGGTGGACCACGTCGACCACGACGAGGCCGCCCGCGCGCACCTGCGCAGGCTGGCCGCCGAACTCGGCCTGCTGACCACCGGGTCCAGCGACTACCACGGCCACCGCAAGACCGTCCGGCTCGGCGAGCACACCACCGATCCCGCCGTCTACGAGGCACTGGTGGGCCAGGCGACCGGCGTGAAGCCGATCGGGGGGTAGGGCGGCCCCGGCGTGCACGCCGGGGCGCGGGAGCGTACGGCGTGGTGGCGCCCGGGCTGCAGGCCGTCACCCGGCCGGGGTGGCCCGGGCCCGGCGCCGCTCCGGCGCTGCTCCGACCCCGGCCGATCCGCCGTCAGTCCAGCGGCACCGCACGGCGGTCGGGGTCGCGCAGGTCGGTCCCGTGCTTGAGCCAGCGCTCCTCCAGCGCGGCGGCGCCGTGCACCCGCTTCCAGCCGGCCTCGTTGGGCGTCATCGGCAGCAGCGGCAGGAAGCGGACCGGGTCCGCCGGTTCGTCCAGCTCCAGGTCGGGCACCAGGCCGCCCGGTGCGGCGGCCAGCACCGAGGTGAACGGGGCGCCGTCCCAGAGCGGCGAGCCGAGGTCCAGCGAGCCGCCGGGGGCCACCACCAGGCCCTCCACCTGCGGGGTCGCGGCGAAGGTGGCCAGCGTCCGGAGCACGCTGTCGCGGCCCCCACGGATCGTCAGGACCAGTTCGGCGCGCGGGCCGCGGACCTGGTCGGCGACCATCGCGGTGGGGTCGGCCATCGGCGCCGCGGACATCCCGAGCGTGGCGTAGCGGACCAGGCCCTCGGCGTCCGGACCGAAGCGCAGCACCTCGATCCGGTCCGCGCCGAGGAAGGTGACCGCGGCGCGGCCGCCCGGTTCGCCGAAGGTGGTCAGCAGCCGCGCCTCGACGGCGGCCAGGACCGCCTCGCGGGAGAGGCCGGAGGGGTCGTGCGGACCGCCGTGCGGATCCGTCGGGTCGCCGAAGAGCGGGAAGTCGTGCGCCATGCCGGTGAGCGTAACCCCGGGGCACCCGCGCGGCTGTCACGAGCGTCACGGCAGCGCCGCAGCGGCGACGCCCGGTCAGATGTTAGTGTGAGCGACTGGCCACCGGGGATCCTTCTCTCCGGGGCAGCGGCGTGAAGGAGGTGGTTGCGGTGGATACCAGCCGACCATGCAGTACCGGCAGCTCTACCCGGCCCGGACGCCTTCCCCGTACCCCTCGTCACGCAGGCTGAAACAGCACCATCGGTAGCTGATCGCGCCGCGTCCGCCGAGACGGACCGAGGCAGTGCCGGTCCGGCCCGGGAGAGCACCTTCACCGGCGTCCGGTCGTTCCATTGCGCGCCCCAGCAAGGCCGAGGACCGACCGCAGCCGCCCTTCCACCGGTGTTCCTCCGCCGTCGCACCACGGCCAGCCGTCACCGCGCCGCCGTGCGGCGGCTCCTGCCCCAGGGAGCCTGCCATGTCGATGATCAACAGCCTGCGCGCCGCCGTCCGCACCAACCGCCGCCGCTCGGCGGCCGGCCTGTACGACTCGATCCACCCGGGCGCGTCCACCTCGGCGGTGGTGGACTGCGCGGTCTACCAGCACGGCAAGCGGAACGGCGACAGCTGCAGCCCACGCGAGGCGGTCCGCCGTGTCAAGGCCTCGCAGCAACTCCCGGACGGTGCGGGATCGTTCAGCTGGATCGGGCTGCACGAGCCGACCGAGGCCGAGTTCGAGGGCATCGCGCAGCGCTTCGGCCTGCACCCGCTGGCCGTCGAGGACGCCGTCCACGCGCACCAGCGCCCCAAGGTCGAGCGGTACGACGACGTGCTGTTCGCCGTCTTCAAGACGATCCGCTACGTCGAGCACGACCAGCTCACCCCGACCAGCGAGGTGGTCGAGACCGGCGAGCTGATGGTGTTCGCCGGCCGGGACTTCGTGATCACCGTCCGGCACGGCGGGCACAGCTCGCTGCAGGAGCTGCGCCACCGGCTGGAGGCCGACGCGGACGGCACCGGGCTGCTCGCCAAGGGCCCGTCCGCGGTGCTGCACGCGATCGCCGACCACGTGGTGGACAACTACCTGCTGGTCGCCGACCGGCTGCAGACCGACGTCGACGAGATCGAGTTCGACGTCTTCTCCAACAAGGGCGGCCGCGGCACCGACGTCGGCCGGGTCTACCAGCTCAAGCGCGAGGTGCTGGAGTTCAAGCGGGCGGTGGCACCGCTGCTGCGGCCCATGCAGCAGCTCTCCGAGCCGCTGCAGCGGCTGGTCGACCCGGACATCCAGAAGTACTTCCGCGACGTCGCCGACCACCTCGCCCGGGTCACCGAGCAGGTGCACGGCTTCGACGAGCTGCTCAACTCGCTGCTCCAGGCCAACCTGGCGCAGGTCTCGGTGGCGCAGAACGAGGACATGCGCAAGATCACCGCGTGGGCGGCGATCTTCGCCGTGCCCACCATGATCACCGGCGTCTACGGCATGAACTTCGACTACATGCCGGAGCTCCACCACAAGTACGGCTATCCGATGGTGCTCGGCAGCGTCGTGCTGATCTGCATCGGCATGTACCGCGGCTTCCGCCGCAACGGCTGGCTCTGAGGCCTGTCAGCGGCGGCCGCCGCGGGCGACCAGGACCAGCCCGAGCAGGATCAGCACCACCGCCGGATAGGCGGCCACCGGGGGCCACTGGCCGAGCCAGAGCGCGGCGATCAGCGCGGCCCCCGGGGTCTCCAGCAGGATCGCGGTCGAGGTGACGGACGGGCCGAGGGTGCGCACCACCCGGTTGCTGAGCGAGTGCCCGAGCAGCTGCGCGGTGACCATCAGCAGCACGATCTGCCACCAGGCCCCGGCCGGCCAGCCGCTCATCGGCGTGCCGGCGACCAGGCAGATCGCCAGCAGCACCACCGCCGTGGTGGCGTAGCAGACCAGGGTGTACGCGGTGGTGCTGACGGTCTTGCGGACCTCCGCGCCGAGCAGCATGTACCCGGCCGCCGCGAGCCCGGCGCCGAGCGCCAGCGCGTCGCCGAGCAGCGCGCGGGGGGAGAGCGACAGGTCGACCCCGGTGAGCACCAGCACGCCGGCGAAGGCCACCGCCATGCCGGTCCAGACCAGCCGGGGCGCCCGTACCCCGAAGAACCGCATCAGCAGGATGGTCCACAGCGGGGTGGTGGTCACCAGCGCGGTCGCCGAGGCCACCGAGGTCATCCGCAGGCTGGGCATCCAGAGCGCGAAGTGCACGGCGAGCAGGGCCCCGGCCGCCGCCGCCAGCAGCAGCGCCCGGCGGCCGATCCCGCGCAGCTCGGCACGGTGCCGCAGCAGCGCGTAGGGGCCGAGCACGCCCACCGACATGACGTTGCGCCAGAACGCGATCGCCAGTGCCGGGGCGGCGGTGGCGCTGATCAGCGGCGCGGAGAGGGAGATGCCGGAGACGGAGACGGCGAGCAGCAGCAGGTCGAGCCTGGGCAGCGGGTGCCCGGGGGCCGGCCCGGTCGCGGCGGCGGAGGCGACGGCGGCGGGGGCGGGGGCGGCTGTCTCGGGCCGGGCGGCGGGCACGGCGCTCCTCTGGCTCGGGGTGCGGGTGTGGGCGGCTCCTACGGTAAGGCCCGTGCGGCCGCCACGGAACTGTCGCCCGACGGGTGAGACATCCGTCGGACACCCGGAACGGGCCCGGGAGCTACGCTGTCGGCCATGGACCGTACGCCCGCTGCCGCCGCCACCGCCGACGACTTCCTCGACCAGGCCCTGGTGGAGGAGGCCGCGAAGAAGTCCGGACTGCTCTGGGTCCGGGCGGACGGCCAGGAGCACAGCCGGGCGCTCTGGCACGCCTGGTACGACGGCGCCGTGGTGGTGGTCGGCGACGGCGCCGAGCAGCCGCTGCACGGGCTGGCCGCCGGGACCGGCGCGGTGGTGACCGTCCGCAGCAAGGACAAGGGCGGCCGGCTCACCGGCTGGCCGGCCCGGGTCTCCGAACTGGCGCCGGGCAGCGAGGCCTGGCTCGGCGCGGTGGAGGAGCTCAAGGGCAAGCGGCTGAACGCGCCCGACACCGACACCATCGCCGACCGCTGGGCCCGCGAGTGCCGGGTGCTGCGCCTGGAGCCCGCCGGACTGACCGAGCGCCCGGGGGCGATGCCGGACGCCTCGCACGCCGCCGCCCCGATGCCCACCACCGCCACCACCCGGATGCCGACCCCGGCCGGCCTGCCCAAGCTGCTGCTCAAGCGCCGCAAGGGCTGAGCCCCGCCCGCCCCACTGCACCGGAAGTCGGCCCGGCCGGCTTCCCGTACGGCTCCCCCGCAGGTCACCCGCCCCCTCGGTCGCCCCCTCGCGGGCCGCCGGCTCGCCGGGCCGGGCCCCGGGTGCCCGGGTAGCCTTGGCCCCGGGGCGCGCCCGCGCGCCCGTCCGGGCGTCGAACGAGGCGAGGGAGTCCATGGCAGGGCCAGGCAGCCGGGTCTTCATCTCCCACCTCTCCGGGGTCGCCGTCTTCGACCCCAACGGCGACCAGGTCGGCCGGGTCCGCGACGTGGTGGTCTCGCTGCGCATCGGCGGCCGCCCGCCCCGGGTGCTCGGACTGGTGGTCGAGGTGATCGGCCGCCGCCGGATCTTCCTCCCGATGACCCGGGTCACCAGCCTGGAGTCCGGCCAGGTGCTCACCACCGGCGTGATCAACATGCGCCGCTTCGAGCAGCGCCAGTCCGAGACCCTCGTCCTCGGCGAACTGCTCGACCGCACCGTCACCTGGAGCAAGAACGCCCAGGAGGTCACCGTCCTGGACGTCGCGATGGTGCAGACCCGGCTGCGCGAGTGGGAGATCAGCAAGGTCTTCGTCCAGGTCGGCCGGGTCGGCCGGCTGCGCAAGGCCAAGGGCGAGACGCTCACCCTGGACTGGAAGGACGTCACCGGTTTCTCCGTCACCGAGGAGGACCAGGGCGCCGCCAACCTGCTCGCCACCTTCGACCAGCTGCGCCCCGCCGACCTCGCCAACGTCATGCACCACCTGTCGTCCAAGCGCCGCGCCGAGGTGGCCGCCGCCCTGGACGACGAGCGGCTCGCCGACGTGCTGGAGGAGCTGCCCGAGGACGACCAGGTCGAGATCATCGGCAAGCTGAAGGACGAGCGGGCCGCCGACATCCTGGAGGCGATGGACCCGGACGACGCCGCCGACCTGCTCTCCGAGCTGCCCGGCGAGGAGGCCGAACGGCTGCTCCAGCTGATGGAGCCGGACGAGGCCGAGCCGGTCCGCCGCCTGCTGAGGTACGAGGAGAACACCGCCGGCGGTCTGATGACCACCGAGCCGATCGTGCTGGAGCCCGATTCCACCGTCGCCGAGGCGCTCGCCCGGGTCCGGGTCGCCGACAACAAGCCGGCGCTGGCCGCCCAGGTCTTCGTCTGCCGCCCGCCGAACGAGACCCCCACCGGCAAGTACCTGGGCATCGTGCACTTCCAGCGGCTGCTCCGCGAGCCCCCGTACACCCTGGTCGGCTCGCTGGTGGACGACGACCTCGACCCGCTGCCGCCGGACACCCCGCTGCCGCTGATCACCAGCTACCTGGCGACGTACAACATCGTCGCCGCCCCCGTGGTCGACGAGGCCGACCACCTCGTCGGCGCGGTCACCGTGGACGACGTGCTCGACCACCTGCTGCCCGAGGACTGGCGCGAGGCCGCCCTGCACGGGCCCGCCGACGAGAGAGAGGTGACCGGTGGACGCTGACCGCAAGGGCCGCCGGGACGAGTCCCCCCGCCAGCGGCTGCAGGGCGAGCTGAAGGAGCTGCGCCGGCTGCGCGAAGTGCGCGCCCGCGAGGGCGGCCGCGACCGGCGCACCGAGCCCGCCGGCACCGCCCCCGCCCGCGCCCGGCTGGACCAGCCGCGCACCACCCGCCCCGGCCTGATCAACCTGCCGACCTACGACCCGGAGGCCTTCGGCAAGCTCTCCGAACGGATCGCCCGCTTCCTCGGCACCGGGCGGTTCATCGTCTGGATGACGGTGGTGGTCATCGTCTGGGTCGGCTGGAACACCCTGCTGCCGGACTCCGTCCACTTCGACGACTACCCGTTCATCTTCCTCACCCTGATGCTCTCGCTCCAGGCCTCGTACGCGGCACCGCTGATCCTGCTGGCGCAGAACCGGCAGGACAACCGGGACCGGGTCAACATGGAGCAGGACCGGGCCCGCAGCGACCGGAACATCGCCGACACCGAGTACCTCACCCGCGAGGTCGCGTCGCTGCGCCAGGGCCTGGGCGAGGTCGCCACCCGTGCCTTCATCGCCTCCGAGCTGAGCGGCATCCGCTCCGAACTCCAGTCGCTGCTCAAGGAGATCGACGAGCGCCGGGAGACCTCCGAGGTGCTGTGACCGGCGGCACGCTACCGACGGGTTAAGCGGTACGCCCGGCGCCGTACCATCAAGGCATGGCCAACGAGACAGAGGTCGCGGCCGGCGTCACGGAGGAGTCCGTACGCCAGGCGCTGGCGACCGTCAACGACCCGGAGATCAACCGCCCGATCACCGAGATCGGCATGGTGAAATCGGTCGAGATCGCCGAGGGCGGGGCCGTGCGTGTCGCGGTCTACCTGACCGTCTCCGGCTGCCCGATGCGGGACACCATCGTCACCCGGGTCCGCGAAGCGGTCGGCCGGGTGCCGGGCGTCACCGGCGTCGAGGTGGAGCTCGACGTGATGAGCGACGAGCAGCGCAAGGAGCTCTCCCAGCTGCTGCGCGGCGGCGCCCCCGAGCGGGAGATCCCGTTCGCCAAGCCCGGCACGCTGACCCGCGTCTACGCGGTCGCGTCCGGCAAGGGCGGCGTCGGCAAGTCCTCGGTGACGGTCAACCTCGCCGCCGCGATGGCCGCGGACGGCCTGAAGGTGGCCGTGGTCGACGCCGACATCTACGGCCACAGCGTGCCGCGGATGCTGGGCGTCGAGGGCCGGCCCACCCAGGTCCAGGACATGATCATGCCGCCGCAGGCGAACGGCGTGAAGGTCATCTCGATCGGCATGTTCACCCCGGGCAACGCCCCGGTGGTCTGGCGCGGCCCGATGCTGCACCGCGCGCTGCAGCAGTTCCTCGCCGACGTCTGGTGGGGCGACCTCGACGTCCTGCTGCTGGACCTGCCGCCCGGCACCGGCGACATCGCGATCTCGGTGGCCCAGCTGGTCCCCAACGCGGAGATCCTGATCGTCACCACCCCGCAGATGGCCGCCGCCGAGGTGGCCGAGCGGGCCGGCACGATCGCGGTGCAGACCCACCAGAAGATCGTCGGCGTGATCGAGAACATGTCCGGCATGCCCTGCCCGCACTGCGACGAGATGATCGACGTGTTCGGCACCGGCGGCGGCCAGACCGTCGCCGACGCGCTCACCCGGACCGTCGGCGCCACCGTCCCGGTGCTGGGCTCGATCCCGATCGACGTCCGCCTGCGCGAGGGCGGCGACGACGGCCGCCCGGTCGTCCTGGCCGCCCCCGACTCCCCGGCCGGCGCCGCCCTGCGCGCCGTCGCCGGCAAGCTCGGCGGCCGCCAGCGCGGCCTCTCCGGCCTCTCCCTGGGGCTGACGCCGAAGAACAAGTTCTGACCGGCACCTGAAGATCGGCACCCGAAGGGGGCCGGGCGCGCTGCGTCCGGCCCCCTTCGCGTGCCCGGGGGCGCTACGGTCGGGTGTAGGCGGCCAGGTCGGGGACGGTGGAGAAGCCGGTGCCGTAGGCGCTGACGCCGCGACCGTAGGCGCCGAGGAGGACGCCGGGGGCCTCGCCGGCGAGGACCCAGCCGTACTCGGACTCGCGGTAGCGGAAGGGCTGCGGGAGGCCGTTGACGGGGAGGCTCAGCGTGGACCAGCCGGGGCCGGCCAGGTCGTCGGCGAGGTCCCAGGCGAGGGACGACTGCTGGTCCAGCCAGTCCTGGCGCAGCGCGCGGTCGAGCTGGCCCGGCCAGGTGGCCGCGAGCAGGCCCGAGCCGGCCAGCCAGGCGGCCGAGGAGGCGGAGGTCGCCTCCAGGGTGCCGGTGTTGTCGGCGCTGCGCCGGCTGTCCCGGCGGGCGACGGTGACGACGACGGCGAACCGCCGCATGTCGCGCGGCTCGTACTGGCGGGCCGGTTCCTCGCCGTGGCCGAGGGTGCCGTAGTCGACGCTGCCGGGCGCGCCGGTGCGCGGGCCGCCGGCGCCGGCCTGCATCAGGTAGCGGCGGCCGGTCCAGCCGTCGTCCAGGCCGTACCAGGGGAAGTCCGCGGACAGATAGGGCACCAGCGGGTCCGCCGGGCCGGCCTGGCCGCCGACCACCCGGCCACCGGCCGTGGCCGTCCCCACCGCATGACTCGTCGCGTCCATCCCCGGTCCTCCTCAACGCACGTTTGCCTGCCGCAGCGCGCTCCCATGGTGGCGTACCGCGGCGTCCCCACCGGGCGTCTTCGGCCCAAGAAGGGACCGGAAGTGACAGACGGCACAGCGGGACAATCAGCACAATAGCGGCGTGAACGCCGCCGCCCCGCTCAGCCGGGCGGCCGGGCGGGGCGGTGGCGTCGTCGGGCGGGTGCGTGGCCGCCCGGAGGCGCGGGGGGTGACGCGGCGGCGAACTCCGCCCCCGGGGCGGGTCACCGCGTCAGCGCGTCAGGTCGCGTCGGGGTCGAACGGGGGACGCTCGCCGGGCTGGAGCGGCGTGCCGGCGGAGGCGGCCGCCGCGGCGGGGGCAGCGGACTTGTCCATGCTGACCGTGCCGGTGCGGCCGTGGCCGTTCACCGGGGGCTTGTCGTCCAGCACCGAGCGGATGTCCAGGCCGTCCCGCATGTCCTTGAGGCCCAGCGGGTCCTCCTGGCCGCCCATCAGCTGCTTGCGGACGAACGTCTTCGGGTGGAGGTCCTCGAACTCGAAGTCCTTGAACTCCGGGCCGAGCTCGCTGCGGATGTCCTCCTTCGCGTTGTCGGCGAAGGACCGGATCTTCCGGATGAAGCCCATGGAGTCCTGGATCAGCTTCGGCAGCTTGTCCGGACCGAAGATGACGATGGCCATGATGACCAGGGTCAGGACCTCCAGCCCGCCTACGTCGCTGAACACCTGTGCTCCCTAGCTCGTCGGACCGGTTCCTACAGCGTAATGGCCACCGGCCGGTCCCGGCCCCACGATGTGATGAAGCCGTGGTGAAGACCTGCCGATGGCCGTGGCCCGAGGGGCCGGAGTGCGCTACCGGGTCTCGTGGTGCAGCCCGGCGAGGCCGGAGCTGGGTACGCGGTCCGGCACGGCGACGTTCGGTGCGGCGACGTTCGGTGCGGCGCCGTCCGGTGCGGCGCCGTCCGGCAGGGACTGCGGCGGGTTCGCGCTGCGGGTGGCGGCCACCGGGCGGACCGGGAAGTCGACCGGGACCTGGGCGTTCATCGGGACCAGCCCGCCGCCGCGGCCGGTGTCGCCGACCGGGCTGACCGACGTCCCGTGCTGGTCCTCGCCCTGCGCGGTGAAGCCGCCGACCCCGCCCAGCGTCACCGCGGCCACCGAGAAGGCCCCGGCGGCGGCGAAGACGAAGCGGCGCCCGCGCGGCGGGGCCTGCCGGACGACGGCGGGAGCCGCCGGAGCGGAAGCGGCCGCGGCGGGCTCCGGCCGGGCGGCGGCCTCGGGCCGGCCGGACCGGCGGCCCATCAGCGGGCGCAGCACCGAGCCGCCACGCCCGAAGGCCCGCGGGTCGATGCCCGGCACCGGCGCGTCGGCGCCGAGCGCACCCGCGCCGAAGGAGGCGCCGGCGCCGCGGCCGAAGGAGCCGCCGTTCAGCCGGCTGCCGCCGAGCGTGCCCCCGGCGGCGGGGAGGCCGCCGCCGGGCAGGTCGTCGTCGTCCCGGCGCGGCCGGTCCGCCGACCGGGGACGGTCGTCCGGCAGCTCGTCCGGCAGGGCCCCGACGGCCATCAGCCGGGCCATCAGCGCCGAGGACGGGCCGGGGGTGTCGGTGCGGGTCAGCAGGTGCTTCACGGCGCGGCCCTCGTCGGCCTCGGCGAGGCACTGCGGGCAGGTCGCCAGGTGGGCCTGGACGCGGTCGCGCGAGTCGTGGCCGAGTTCGCCGTCGACGAAGGCGGAGAGCCGCTCCCCGAGGTGGTGCTCCTCGGCGGCGGGTTCGGTGGGCCGGACCGCGACCGCGCGCAGCGCGGCCTCGCCCGGCAGGGCGGCGGCGGGCGGCAGGACCGCGTCGGGCCCGTCCTGGCCGCGGCGGCCCAGCTGGGGCCAGCCGCTCCGGCGGGCGGCGGCCTTGCCGACCGCGTCCGGCCCGCCCGGCCCGGACCGGCCGGTTCCGCTCACGATCGCCTCCGTCCGCGCCCGCCGGGCGCGCCGGTGGCCTCGCCGACGGCGGCGCCGACCGGCACCGGCTCCTCGGAGCCGCCCCGGCGCTCGCGGCCGGGGGCCGCGCCGGGCGCGCGGTGCTTGAGCGCGGCGCGCAGGTGCGAGCGGCCGCGGTGGATCCGGCTGCGGACAGTGCCGAGCTTGACGCCGAGCGTGGCCGCGATCTCCTCGTAGGAGAGGCCCTCGATGTCGCAGAGCACCACGGCGGCGCGGAACTCCGGGGCGAGGGTGTCCAGCGCCTGCTGGACGTCGGCGTCGAAGTGGGTGTCGCTGAAGACCTGGGCCGGGCTGGGCTCGCGGCTGGCCAGGCGCTCGGCCGCGTCGTCGCCGAGCGCGTCGAAGCGGATCCGCTGGCGGCGGCGGACCATGTCCAGGAAGAGGTTGGTGGTGATCCGGTGCAGCCAGCCCTCGAACGTGCCGGGGGTGTAGGTGGACAGCGAGCGGAACACCCGGACGAAGACCTCCTGGGTGAGGTCCTCGGCGTCGTGCTGGTTGCCCGTCAGGCGGTAGGCGAGGCGGTAGACGCGGGCACTGTGGGCCTCGACGATCTCCTCCCACGTGGGCGGAGTCCAGGTCTGCGCGTCGGGACCCTCGGCGAAGCTCGCGAGGGCGGCGGGGGCCTCGGTGGTACCGGTGGCCGGCGACCCGGCGGCCGGCTGGTCCAGGGGGGAGTGCGCAGGCTGGTTCATCACGGGCTTCGGCGTACGGGCCGACGTGGTGCCGCGGATGTGCCGCCGCACAGGGACGTCGCCCTCGGCCACACCTCCTCGGTCGGCTCTTCTGCCCAGCAGGGCCACCACCATATCCACCTCACCCGTCAAGCCCGGATAAAAGTGCCGGGGCCGTCAAGCCCCCGTGCGTCGGGCCTCCGCAGGCCCGGCCCGGGTGCACCGGGCCCGGACCACCGGCCCGGGGTACCGGCTCACCCGGTCCCTGCTCCACCCAACGGCCCGCCGCCGTACGCGGTTCCCGGTCGGCCAGTAATCTGTGGCAGGAAATATCGACATCCGCTTCGACATCCGCTCCGCGCCGGGCCGCCGCCCGGGGCTCCGAAAGAGGCAGCCATCAGCGAGTTCGGGCCCGCGCGCGCGGCCCTCGCCGACACCTACGTCGGCGAGGACGCGGTGCTGACCTACGCCCGGGCGCAGTCCGCGCGGACCGGCATCAAGGCGATCGGCCCCAGCGGCGGCGCCTGCCTGCGCCTGCTCGCGGCGGCACTGGACGCCAAGGCGGTGGCCGAGATCGGCACCGGGACGGGCGTCTCCGGGGTCTACCTGCTGCGCGGGATGCGGCCGGACGGCGTGCTCACCACGGTGGACTCCGAGCCGGTGCACCAGCAGCTGGCCCGGGAGGCGTACCAGGCGGCCGGGTTCGCCGCCAACCGGTCGCGGTTCATACCGGGGCGGGCCCTGGAGGTGCTGCCCCGGCTCGCGGACGGCCAGTACGACCTGGTGTTCTGCGACGGGGACCCGGCGGAGTCCCGGGAGTACCTGGCGGAGTCGCTGCGGCTGCTGCGGCCGGGCGGGATGGTCTGCTTCGAGGGCGTCTTCCAGGAGGGCCGGCTGGCCGAGCCGGAGCAGCAGGACCCGCAGACCCAGGCGGTGCGCGACCTGGTCCGCGACGTCCGGGAGAGCGAGGCGCTGCTGCCGGCGCTGCTGCCGGTCTCGGACGGGCTGCTCTGCGCCGTGAAGCGGTAGCGGGCGGGCCCGGGGCGGCCCCAGGGTGGTCCCGGGGCGGCCCCAGGGTGGTCCCGGGCGGTCCCGGGGTGATCCCGGGCGGTCCCGGAAACCACAGAGCCCGGGTCGACGAGATCGTCGTACCCGGGCCCGGCAGCACATCTCCAGGAGATGGCGAGCACCCGCTGCGGTCAGCCGCAGGCCTTCTTCAGGGCCTCGCCGAGGGCGTCGGCCTCGTCAGGCGTGAGCTCCACCACGAGGCGTCCGCCGCCTTCGAGCGGAACGCGCATGATGATGCCCCGCCCCTCTTTGGTGACTTCGAGCGGGCCGTCACCCGTCCGCGGCTTCATGGCCGCCATGCTCGTTCCCCTTCCTGCAACCGCTCAGCTACGCACCGGCAGTCCGTCCACCGCCGGTATCGAACGCATTGATCGGAAGCCATTATCCCGCATGCCACGGCCTGATGACCAACATCACTCTCGGCGCAACCAGGGCCGGACCGGCCCCAACCGGCACATTTCCCGCCAGAAGCCCCGGCGCGGCGCAGGTGCGTACGCCACCGGAAGGTGCGATACCTCACACTCCCCACCCGGCCGTGCGCTCCGGCATCCTGACACACGACCGACCCGTGACGATCACACAAGGGAGTCCCCTCGCCCATGTCCGATTCCGTGCTGTACGAGCTGGACGGCGGCCTGGCCGTCATCACCATCAACCGTCCGGAGGCGATGAACGCCCTGGACACCGCGACCAAGGTGGCCCTGCGCGACACCGTGGCCGCCGCGGCCGGGGACCCGGCGGTGCGGGCGGTGCTGCTGACCGGGGCCGGCGAGCGGGCGTTCTGCGTCGGGCAGGACCTCAAGGAGCACCTGGGCCTGCTCAAGCGGGCCGAGGAGACCGGCGAGGGCGCGCTGAAGACCGTCGCCGAGCACTACAACCCGCTGCTGCGGGCGCTGGCCGGGATGCGCAAGCCGACGGTGGCGGCGGTCGGCGGCGTGGCCGCGGGCGCTGGCGCCTCGCTGGCCTTCGCCTGCGACTTCCGGATCGTCGCGGACACCGCCGGCTTCAACACCGCGTTCGCCGGGATCGCGCTGACCGCCGACTCGGGCGCCTCCTGGACGCTGCCGCGGCTGGTCGGGCACGCCAAGGCGACCGAGCTGCTGATGCTGCCGCGCACCGTGAAGGCCACCGAGGCGATGGAACTGGGCCTGGCCACCAAGGTGGTCCCGCTCGCGGAGCTGGCCGCCACCGCGCGGGTCTTCGCCAAGGAGCTGGCCGAGGGCCCGACGGTGGCGTACGGCGCCATCAAGGAGTCCCTGGCGTACGGCGCCTCGCACTCGCTGGACGAGCTGCTCGACAAGGAGGACGAGCTGCAGACGCTGGCGGGCGCGAGCGAGGACCACCGGATCGCGGTCCGCGCGTTCATCGCCAAGGAGAAGCCGAAGTACCTCGGCCGCTGAGCGGCCGCTGGGGGCTCCCGGGCGTCGCCCGGGGCCGCCTAGGCCTCGGGCCGCCTAGACCCGGCCGAGGGCGGCGCGGACGTGGCAGTCCGCCAGGTGGTCGTCCACCAGGCCGCAGGCCTGCATCAGCGCGTACGCGGTGGTCGGGCCGACGAAGCGGAAGCCCGCCTTCTTGAGCGCCTTCGCCAGCGCCGTCGACTCGGGCGTGACGGCCGGCACCTCGTCCAGGCTGCGGGGGGCCGGCCGGTCCGGGTCGCCCGCGTGCTGCCAGATCAGCGCGTCCAGGCCGCCGTCGAGGTCGCGGGCGACCTTGGCGTTGGCCACGGCGGCCTCGATCTTGGCGCGGTTGCGGATGATGCCGGCGTCGCCGAGCAGCCGCTCGACGTCCGCCGGGCCGAACTCGGCGACCTTGGCGATCTCGAAGCCGGCGAACGCGGCCCGGAAGCCCTCGCGGCGGCGCAGGATGGTGAGCCAGGACAGCCCGGACTGGAAGGCCTCCAGGCAGACCCGCTCGAACAGCGCGTCGTCGCCGTGCACCGGACGGCCCCACTCGGTGTCGTGGTAGACCCGGTAGTCGTCCGTGGAGTCGCCCCAGCCGCAACGGCGCAGGCCGTCCGGGCCGGTCACGGCGCCGCCGGCGCTCACTGGTCCACCGCCCGCTCGGCGCCCGCCGCCGGCTCGGCGTCCTCGGGCTGCCCGGCGCCCCCGGGCTGCTTGGTGAGGTTCGCGGGCTCGACCACCTTGGCGAACTCCTCCAGGCCGGGGAGCGGTTCGGCGCCGGCAACCGGGCCGCCGCCGGCCTCGATCGCGCCGTGCACCGTCGCCGCGGCCTCCAGCTCGGCGATCCGCGCGTCCCGGTAGGCGAGCTCGGCGCCCAGCCGGTCGAGGACGTCGTCCACCTCGTCCATCCGGTAGCCGCGGACGGCCATCGGCAGCCGGATCCCGTCCACGTCGTCCTGGCTCAGCGGCCGGTCCTGCGGCAGCCGCGCGGCGATCCGGTCGTGAACCGCCTCCGGCAGCGAGCCGCCCCCGCCCAGCGCCACCAGCGCGGCGCCGCCGACCACCACGGCCATGGCCACCACGATCACCCAGAACACGTGCTGTCCTCCCGACATCCCGGCCGGCCTCCGTCCTGGTGGGATCATGGTTCCCGAGAGACCGGGGGCCATCATCGCACCCGCAGCAGCTGTGGAGGAGACATCGGTGGCACTGCGCCTGGGACCACGGGAATTCGGTGACGACGAGCTGGTGATCATGGCGATCGTCAACCGGACTCCGGACTCGTTCTTCGACAAGGGCGCCACCTTCGCCGACGAGGCCGCGTTCGCCGCCGCCGACCGGGCGATGGCCGAGGGCGCCGCGATCCTGGACATCGGCGGGGTGAAGGCCGGGCCGGGCGACGAGGTCACCGTCGAGGAGGAGCTGCGGCGCACCGTGCCGTTCGTGGCGGAGCTGCGCAAGCGCCACCCGGAGGCCGTGATCAGCGTGGACACCTGGCGGCACGAGGTCGGCGAGGCGGTCTGCGAGGCCGGCGCGGACCTGCTGAACGACGCCTGGGGCGGGGTGGACCCGAAGCTCGCCGAGGTGGCCGCGCGGCACGACGCCGGCCTGGTCTGCACCCACGCGGGCGGCGCCGAGCCGCGCACCCGGCCGCACCGGGTCGGGTACGAGGACGTGATGGCGGACATCCTGCGGGTGACCGTCGGGCTCGCCGAGCGGGCGGTACGGCTGGGCGTGCGGCGGGACGCGGTGATCATCGACCCGGGGCACGACTTCGGCAAGAACACCCGGCACTCGCTGGAGGCGACCCGGCGGCTGCCGGAGATGACCGCGACCGGGTTCCCGGTGCTGGTCTCGCTCTCCAACAAGGACTTCGTCGGGGAGACCCTGGACAAGCCGGTGGACGAGCGGCTGCTCGGCACGCTGGCGACCACCGCGGTCTCGGCCTGGCTCGGCGCGCAGGTCTACCGGGTGCACCAGGTCGCGGAGACCCGGCAGGTGCTCGACATGGTCGCCTCGATCCGGGGCACCCGCCCCCCGGCGGTCGCCCGCCGGGGGCTGGCCTGAACCGGCCCGGGACCCCCGGGTCTTCCTAGATCTCGTTCACCGGCCGACGGGCGTCGGCGAGGATCTTCATGACCTCGTCGATCTCGTCGGTGATGTGGAACAGCTCCAGGTCGTGCGGGGCCGCCTTGCCCTGCGCGACCAGGGTGTTCTTCAGCCAGTCGACCAGGCCGCCCCAGTACTCGCTGCCGAAGAGGATCACCGGGAAGCGGGTGACCTTCTTCGTCTGCACCAGGGTGAGCGCCTCGAACAGCTCGTCCAGCGTGCCGAGGCCGCCGGGCAGCACGACGAAGCCCTGGGCGTACTTCACGAACATCGTCTTGCGGACGAAGAAGTAACGGAAGTTCAGCCCGAGGTCGACGAACTCGTTGAGCCCCTGCTCGAAGGGCAGCTCGATGCCGAGGCCGACGCTCAGGCCCCCGGCGTCCGAGGCGCCGCGGTTGGCCGCCTCCATCGCCCCCGGACCGCCGCCGGTGATCACCGCGTAGCCGGCCTCGGCCAGCGCCCGGCCGATGGCCACGCCGGCCGCGTACTCGGGCGAGTCGACCGGGGTCCGGGCCGAGCCGAAGACGCTGATCGCGGGAGGGAGTTCGGCCAGCGCGCCGAAGCCCTCGACGAACTCGGAGGTGATCCGCAGCACCCGCCACGGGTCGGTGTGCAGCCAGTCGGTGGGGCCGGTGGTGTCCAGCAGGCGCTGGTCCGTGGTGCTCGTGCCGACCTGGTCCCGGCGCACCAGCACCGGGCCCTTCTGCTTCTCGGGCCAGGCCTTCTTCGGGCGCGGCTCGCCCACCCGCTCGGGACCGTGACCGTAGTGCTTTTCGTCTCCAGTGCCTGTCATGACGAAACCCTACGCCCGTTGATCCCCGTTTTCAGGCAACGCCGAAAGGTCGGTTGGGCGACCGGAAGATGGCGCTCGGCCCCCTCTCCCCCGGCCGCCCCGCCGCGGCGTCCGCCGGGATCAGGCCGTCAGCCAGGCGCGCAGCCGCGCCTCGGTCTCGGCGATCGCGGCGAGCGAGCAGTGCTCGTCCCGCTTGTGCGCGAGGTTCGGGTCGCCGGGGCCGTAGTTGACCGCGGGGACGCCGAGCGCGCTGAACCGGGCGACGTCGGTCCAGCCGAACTTGGCCCGGGCGACGCCGCCGGTCGCGGCCAGGAAGGCCTGCGCGGCGGGCCGGTCGAGGCCGGGCAGCGCGCCCGGCGCGGAGTCGGTGACGGTCACCTCGAAGCCGTCGAAGACCTCGCGGACGTGCTTCTCCGCGTCCGCCTCGCTGCGGTCGGGGGCGTAGCGGAAGTTGACCGTCACCACGCACTCGTCCGGGATGACGTTGCCGGCCACACCGCCGTCGATGCGCACCGCGTTGAGGCCCTCGCGGTACTCCAGGCCGTCGATCTCGACCTGGCGCGGCTCGTACGTCGCGAGCCGGGTGAGCACCTCGCCGGCGTGGTGGATGGCGTTGTCGCCGAGCCAGCTGCGGGCCGCGTGGGCGCGCACGCCGGTGAGCCGGACCTGCACCCGCAGGGTGCCCTGGCAACCGCCCTCGACGACGGCGCCGCTGGGCTCCATCAGCACCGCGAAGTCGGCGGCCAGCCAGTCCGGGTGCTCCGTGGCGAGGTGGCCGAGGCCGTTGCGGTGGGCCTCCACCTCCTCGCAGTCGTAGAAGACGAAGGTGAGGTCCCGGTTGGGCTCGGTCAGGGTGGCGGCCAGCCGGAGCTGGACGGCCACGCCGGACTTCATGTCCGAGGTGCCGCAGCCGTAGAGCAGGTCGCCCTCGACGTAGGACGGCAGGTTGTCGGCGATCGGCACGGTGTCCAGGTGGCCGGCGAGCAGGACGCGCTCGGAGCGGCCGAGGCCGGTCCGGGCGACCACATTGTTGCCGTGCCGGTCGACGGTGAGGTGGGGGTAGCCGCGCAGGGCGGCCTCCACGGCGTCGGCGAGCGCCTGCTCGTCGCCGCTGACCGACGGGAAGTCGACGAGCCGGGCGGTCAGCGCGCCGCCGTCGAGGGTGAGGTCCAGGGGCGTGTTCGGGCTGCTCATGGTGGTGAGCCTAGTCCGCGCGGACCCGGCGGCGGGTGAATCGCCCGCCCGCCCTGAGCGTCGGCGCCGGGTCCGAGCGCCCGGCGGCGAAGGGCGAATCACCCACCCGCCCTGAGCCGAAGGGCGCGCCGGTGCCGAAAGCGAGGGAGCGCGGGAGCAACCGACGAAGGAGGGCGCGACGAAGCGATGAGCGTCGGCGCCGGGTCCGAGCGCCCGGCGGCGAAGGGCGAATCACAGAACCGCTTGCGCCGCACATCCGTCCGAGTGGGTACGGTGTCGGGGCAGGATCACGGTGGAGAGGGGCGGCGGTGGCCGGCAGGAGGAAGAGCGGCGGCAGGGGCGGCGACGCGACGCCCAGGCGGCGCCGCAGGCCGTTGCGCCTGGTGCTGATCGGGCTGCTGGTGCTCGCGGTCGTCGCGGCGGGCCTGTTCTGGCTGCGCGACCAGAAGCTGTTGACCGCCGAGGGCTGCTCGGTGAAGACCCCGGCCGGCGAGGGCACGCTGGAGGTCCCGCAGGCGGCCAACGCGGCGACGATCGCCGCCGTGGCGCACGCCCGTGGTCTGCCCGACCGGGCGGTGACCATCACGCTGGCGACGGCGATGCAGGAGTCGAAGATCCGCAACCTGGCCGGCGGCGACCGGGACTCGGTCGGTCTGTTCCAGCAGCGGCCCTCCCAGGGCTGGGGCACGGTGCAGCAGATCATGGACCCGGTCTACGCGACCAACAAGTTCCTGGACGGGCTGGTCAAGGTCCCCGGCTACACCCGGCTGCCGCTCACCGACGCGGCCCAGCAGGTGCAGAAGAGCGGCTACCCGCAGGCGTACGCCAAGCACGAGACCAAGGCGACGCTGCTGGCCTCCGCGCTGACCGGCCGCGAGCCGGCCTCGCTCACCTGCGTGGTGCACGACTTCGCCGCGCCGGAGAGCGACGACGCGGCCGCCTCGGCGGCGGCGACCGACCCGGCCGCCGCCCCCGCCACGGCCTCCGCCTCCCCGGCCGCCAAGCCGGACCGGGCGCAGGTGCTGGGCGACCGGGTGCGCCGCGAGTTCGGCCGCACGGTGACGCCCGCCACCGGGTACACCTCGTCGGTCAAGGGCGCCGAGAACGCCGTCTCGCTCACCCCGGACCCGGCCGCCAGCACCGACGCCGGACCGGACGCCGAGCGGCAGAACGGCTGGGCGGTGGCCCACTGGGCGGTGACCCAGGCCCAGCAGCTGGGCATCGAGACGGTCGCCTACGACGGGAAGATCTGGCGCAAGGCCAAGTCCGAGGACGGCTGGAAGCCGCAGCCGACCGGCACCTCGACGAAGCTGGTGCTGGTCTCGCTGGCCAAGGCCTGAGCCTCACCGAGGCCTGAGCCTGAGCCTGACCAAGGCCTGAGCTCACCCCCGGCACCTGTTCCGGGCGGTGCGTCGCGGCGCGTTGACGCACTGGTGTCCGGGTGGCCGCCGAACGGGTGGTTGCGGTCAACTCCACTGGACGGTCGGCCGGTTGCGGCGAGCCGGGGTGCAGAACCGTCTCTCCCTTGGCGCACCGGACCTCCGCCCCACGACAGGGACCGCCGACCCGGCCCGACACCGGACATACGATCAGATCGTCGGCCGGTCCGCTTCCTTGCTCCGGCCGAAACCTTCTGGCTTCTCAAGCGGTAATACCCTCGTCCGCCCGGCGGACGGGACGGACCCAGACCCTTCGAGGAGCCCCATGTCTCACCCCCTCACGCGCCGGATCGCCCAGGCTGCGCTGCTCGTGGCGGCCGGCGCGACCCCGCTGGTCGCGGCCGGCTCCGCGTCCGCCGCCGACGCCCTGCTGCCCAAGTCCGACCTGGCCGCCCCGCTGGGCCAGCTGACCAACACCGACGCGGGTTCCACCCTGCAGCACACCACCCACGAGCTGGGCCGGGCCGCCGGGGACACCGGCGCCGCCACCGTCGCCGCGGGCGTTCCGGCCACCGCCGACGCCACCGGCAACATCGTCGCCCAGCAGCTCCCCGAGGCGAACGAGAAGGCCGGCTCGCTGACCGCCCCGGTCGACAAGACCGCCGCCACCACCGGCCAGCTCTCCGCCATCACCCCGAAGGTCGCCGCCGCACTGGCCGGCAAGCTCGGCGATGCCGTCACCGGCGGCCACGGCGCGGCCGGCCGCAGCGCGGGTGCCGGCGCCAACCCGGTCGGCGGGCTCTCCCAGACCGCCGGCCTGACCCAGAACCTGCCCGGTGCCGGTTCGCTCGCCGGCGCCGTCCCCGGCACCAACGCCGTCACCGACGCGCTGCCGCTCGGCGCACTGGGCCGCGCGCTGCCGGCCGAGGCCACCTCCGCCCTGCCCGGCGCCGACGTGCTGGGCCTGGCCGAGCACGGCTCGGCCAACCGCCTCGGCGGCGCCGACCTGGGCCCGAACTCCCCGCTGTCCGGGCTCTCCCCGATCACCGGCCTGCTGGGCGCCATCGGCGGCGGCGGCCTCGGCGGCCTGCCGATCGGCTGACCCTCCCGCCGCAGCGCGCAGCGGCACCGCACAGCCGCACCGCGCAGCAGCACGGCGAAGCAGCACCGCACAGCCGCACCGTCGAGCAGCGCCGCCGCGCAGGCACCCCGCAGCAGCAATGCGGAGGGCCGGTGTCCCGTCCCGGACACCGGCCCTCCGCCGTGCAGACCGCGGGCTCAGCCGCGCAGCCGCTCCACGGCCGCCGCGACCCGCTCGTCCGTCGCCGTGAACGCGACCCGGACGAACCGCTCGCCGGCCGGCCCGTAGAAGTCACCGGGCGCCACCAGGATGCCCAGCTCCGCGAGTTCGGCCACCGTCTCCCAGCACGGCCGGTCCTGGGTCGCCCAGAGGTACAGGCTCGCCTCCGAGTGCTCGATCCGGAAGCCGTACGCCTCCAGCGCCGCCCGCAGCGCCGAGCGCCGCGCCGCGTACCGCCCGCGCTGCTCGGCCACGTGCGCGTCGTCCGCGAGCGCCGCGACCGTCGCCGCCTGGACCGGCGCCGGGACGATCATGCCGCCGTGCTTGCGCACCTCCAGCAGTTCCTTGACCACCACCGGGTCGCCCGCCACGAAGGAGGCGCGGTAGCCGGCCAGGTTGGAGCGCTTGGAGAGGGAGTGGACGGCCAGCAGGCCCTCGTGCTGCCGTCCGTCGGCCGGGCCGCCGCAGACGTCCGGGTGCAGGACCGAGACCGGGTCGGCCTCCCAGCCCAGTTCCAGGTAGCACTCGTCGCTGACCAGCAGCACCCGGTGCTCCCGGGCCCACGCCACCGCGCGGCGCAGCTCGTCCCTGCCGAGCACCCGGCCGGTCGGGTTGGACGGCGAGTTGACCCAGAGCAGGCGCACCCGCGAGCCGTCCAGCTCGTCCACCGAGTCGTACTCGACCGGCTCGGCGCCGCAGAGCCGCGCGCCCACCTCGTAGGTCGGGTAGGCGAGGCGCGGGTAGGCCACCTGGTCGCCCGGGCCGAGGCCGAGCTGGGTCGGCAGCCAGGCCACCAGCTCCTTGGAGCCGACGGTCGGCAGGACGGCCTGCGGGCCGATCTCGGCGCCGACCCGGCGGTGCAGCCAGCCGGCGATCGCCTCGCGCAGCTCCGCCGGGCCCCAGACGGTCGGGTACCCGGGCGTGTCGGTGGCGGCGGCCAGCGCCTTCTGGATCACCTCGGGGACCGGGTCGACCGGGGTGCCCACCGAGAAGTCGCACAGCCCGCCCGGGTGGGCGAGCGCGGTCCTCTTGAACGGCTCCAGCTTGTCCCAGGGGAAGACCGGCAGGAGGTCGGAAACGCGGCGCGCCGCCCCCGGGTGGCCCGGGAACGGCGCGTGCGTGCTGTCGTTGCTACTCACAGCTCAGTTGCCACCGATCGGTCAGTGGTCGGCGTTCTGCGGCGGCAGAGCGGCGATGAACGGGTGGTCGCGCTCGATCAGGCCGAGCTTCGAGGCACCACCGGGCGAACCGAGGTCGTCGAAGAACTCGACGTTCGCCTTGTAGTAGTCCTTCCACTCCTCGGGAGTGTCGTCCTCGTAGAAGATCGCCTCGACCGGGCAGACCGGCTCGCAAGCGCCACAGTCGACACACTCATCCGGGTGGATGTAGAGCGATCGCTCGCCCTCGTAGATGCAGTCAACCGGGCACTCTTCGATGCATGCCTTGTCCTTGACGTCGACACAAGGCTGCGCGATGACGTAGGTCACGCTGTCGTTCCTCCTCGGAAGGGCCTTGGTGGCCCATTCTGTTCTGCTCGCGTGCGCGGGTGAGCGCGGCGTCGTCGATGCCCGCCCCTAGTATCGCGGGTCGGAGACCGCAAATGCACAGGAGGTGCCCAGATGGCGGCTGGAGGACCGGTCGAGGACCGTCCGGAGGTCCGGATAGACCGCTCTGACGTGGGGCGCAGGGTCTCCGTCCGGCGTGTCGCGGAGTTCGCCGACGGCCGCCCGGTGTTCCGCGATGTGATCGGCGTGCTCACATCCTGGGACGATCATGGGCTGACGGTCGTCCCGCGCAGCGGCAGTCCGGTCTCCTTCGACGAAAAGCTGCTGGTCGCGGGCAAGGTGGTGCCGCCGTTCCCGGCCCGACGCGCCCCGCTCCCGGGCGTGTCGCCGGTGGAGCTGCAGCGGACCGCCGCGCGCGGCTGGCCCGCCGTCGAGCAGGAGCCGCTCGGCGAGTGGACGCTGCGCGCCTCGGCCGGCTTCACCCGGCGAGCCAACTCGGTGCAGGCCCTCGGCGGTCCCGGACTGCCGCTCGCCGAGGCGCTCGCCACGGTGCGCCGGTGGTACGCGGCGCGCGGGCTGCCGGCCTGGGTGGAGGTCAGCACGCCCGGCTCCCCGGAGGCGCTGCGGGCGGAGCTGGACCGGCTGGGCGCGGTGTACTCGCCGACCCTGGTGCGGGTCGCCGCCCTGGGAGCGCTGGCCCGGCTCGGCACCGGTCACGACCGCGTCCGGCTGTCCCGGACGGCCGGCCCCGACTGGATGTCGCTGTACCGACGGGTGACCGACGACCCGGCGGTGGAGGAGGCGGCGGCCCTGGTCCTCCACGGCGGCCCGTCGGTGTGGTTCGCCACCGTGCCGGGCGCCCCCGGCCGGCCGCCGCTGGCGATCGGACGCTGCGTCATCGACGGACCCTGGGCCTGCTTCGGCGCGATCGAGGTCGCCCCCCACGCGCGCCGGGCCGGCCTGGCCACCACGGTGATGGCGGTGCTCGCCGCCCGGGCCGCCGAGGAGGGCGCCACCGGCGCGTACCTCCAGGTCGAGGCGGAGAACGACGGTGCGGTCGCGCTCTACGACGGCCTCGGCTTCACGACCAGTCACACTTACCACTACGCCCGTCTCCCCCAGGAGTAGGGCGCCCCGCGCCAGCCGCCCCCGATCCGCCCGTTCCCACGAAAGCCGTCGCAGCCACCGTGACCGAACAGAGCCGAGCACGCTTCCGGACCGAGGCCCGGGCCGAGCATCCCGATCCGGTGCTGCTCTGTCTGCTCGCCGCCGCCGAGCACAGCCCCGCCCCGGACCCCGGCGACCACCGGGAACCGCCCACCCTGGACGCGCTGCTGGCCGCCTGCGAGGCCGCGCTGGAGCGGCACGCCTCCGCCGTCCGGCAGGCCGTCGCCGAGCGCGCGCCGGCCGGGCCGGAGGAGACCGCCGCGCTGCTGGCCGCCGTCCTGGGCGGGCGCGAGCGGTTCCACGGGCGGCAGTCCGACTACCGGCGGCTCGAGTCCTCGCTGCTGCCGGAGGTGCTGCGGCGGCGGCGCGGGCTGCCGATCCTGCTCTCGCTGGTGTGGATGGCCGTCGGCCGGCGGGCCGGGCTGACCGTGCACGGCGTCGCCCTGCCGGGCCACTTCATCGTCGCGGTCGGCGGGCCGGGCGGCGGCGAGGAGTACGTCCTCGCCGACCCGTTCCACGGCGGCCGGCTGCTCGACCAGGAGGACGCGGAGGCCCTGGTCGAGCGCGCCGGGCACGCCTTCAGCCCCCGGCTGCTGACGCCCGCGCAGCCCCTGGACGTCGTGCACCGGGTGCTCGGCAACATCCGGGTCTGGGCCGCCGACCGCCCCGAGCACGCCCGCACCCAGCTCTGGGCCACCGAACTCGCCCTGCTCCTCCCCCGCCACCCGGCCCAGCTGCGGCTGGAACGGGCGGAGCTGCTGGTCCGCACCGGCGACTTCCTCGGCGGCTCGGCGGAGATGGACGCGTACGCGGAGATCCTGGACGCCTTCGACCCGGACGCGGCCGCCCGGGTCCGCCAGGACGCCCGGGCGGCGCGACACCGGCTGAACTGAGGCCCGCCGCGGGCGGTGGGCCCGACGCCCGGGCCCGGCAGGATCCGCCGGACAGCCCCCAGGGGTTGTCCGGCGGACAGCCCCTACAGCCAGCCCTTCTCCCGGGCGATCCGGACCGCCTCGGTGCGGTTGCGGGCCTCGGTCTTCTGGATCGCCATCGACAGGTAGTTGCGCACCGTCCCCTCGGAGAGGTGCAGCCGCCGGGCGATGTCCGCGTTCACGGCGCCGTCGGCGACGGCCGCCAGCACGTCCCGCTCGCGGGCGGTCAGCGGGTTCGCCCCCTCGGCGAGTGCGGCGGCGGCCAGCACCGGGTCGATCACCCGCTCGCCGCGCAGCACCCGGCGGATCGCCTCGGCCAGCTCGGACGCCGGGGCGTCCTTCACCAGGAAGGCGTCCGCCCCCGACTCCATCGCCCGCCGCAGGTAGCCGGGCCGGCCGAAGGTGGTCGCGATGACCACCTTGGTCTGCGGCCGCTCCCTGCGCAGCAGCGCCGCCGCCTCGATGCCGGTCATCCCGGGCATCTCGATGTCCAGCACCGCGACCTGCACGTCGTGGGCGGCCGCCGCCGCGACCACCTCGTCGCCCCGGCCCACCTGTGCGACGACGTCGATGTCCCCCTCCAGCCCGAGCAGGGCGGCCAGCGCCTCCCGGACCATGCCCTGGTCCTCCGCGAGCAGCACGCGGACGGACGGGGCCCCGTTCTGAATCTCACTCATGCCGACGACCCTAGAGCGTGGCCGGTCTCCGGGTTCCCGCCGCTGCGAGCGGGGCCTGCGGTTGAATGGCCGGATGATCAAGCCGGTGGAACTCGTGATTTTCGACTGCGACGGCGTGCTGGTCGACAGTGAACGCATCGCGCTGCGCGTCCAGGTCGCGCTGGGGGCGGAGTTGGGCTGGCCGCTCACCGAGGAGGAGGTCGTCGCCCGGTTCATCGGCCGGTCCCAGGCGTCGATCGGCGCGCAGATCGCGGAGCGGCTCGGCGCGGAGACGGCGGCGGTGTGGTGGGAGCGCTTCGAGCAGCTCCACCGGGTGGAGGTGGACACCCGGCTGGAGGCCGTCGAGGGGCTGCCCGAGGCGCTGGCCGGGATCGACCTGCCGACGTGCGTCGCTTCCAGCGGCTCGCACGAGAAGATGCGCCACACCCTCGGCCGGACCGGGCTCTACGAGCACTTCGCCGGCCGCATCTTCAGCGCCACCGAGGTCGCCCACGGCAAGCCCGCGCCGGACCTCTTCCTGCACACCGCCGAGCGGATGGGCGTCGACCCGGCCGCCTGCGTGGTGGTCGAGGACAGCCGCCCCGGCGTCCAGGCCGCCCGGGCGGCGGGGATGCGCGCCCTCGGCTACGCCGGCGGCCTGACCGCCGCCGCACTGCTGGAGGGCCCGGGGACGGTCGTCTTCGACGACATGCGCAAACTGCCGGAGCTCGTCGCCGGCCTGTGAGCGCAGGCGCCGACGGCGCGCCCGCGGCTCAGCGCCGCCGCAGGCGCGCCGTCAGCACCGACAGCTCCTCCACCCGCAGCAGCCGCCCGAGCACCAGGAACACCACGGCCAGCACCGCCCCGCCGACCGCCAGCCCGGCCCACGCCCCGTCCACGAGCCGCGCCGCCGCCCAGGCCGCCGCGCCCGCCGGCAGGGCGGCCGCCACGATCCGGGCGTGGGTGCCCAGGATCCGCGCCGCGTCCAGCCCGCCCAGCCGGCGCCGCAGCAGCGCCGCCGCCCCGCCGGCCGCCAGCAGGAAGGAGCCGCCGTAGCAGGCCGCCATCCCGGTCACCGCCCAGCGCAGCGGCAGGCACCCGTAGCAGAGCAGCGAGCCCGCGGCCGCGGCCGTCACCGGCAGCAGGTTGAGCAGGAACGGCGTCCGGCTGTCCCGCATCGCGTAGAACACCCGGGTGAGCGCGTACGCCGCCGAGTACAGCACCAGCCCCGGCGCGAAGGCCGTCAGCATCCACCCGATCGCCCGCACATCCGCCTCCCCTGCCTTCCCGTGCCCGAACGCGACGGCCGCCAACCGTGGTGCCAGCACGACGAGTCCGGCCGCGGCCGGGACGGTGACGACGGCGACGGTCCGCAGCGCCCGGGACGCCAGTGCCCGCACCTCGGCCACCGAGCCCGCGGCCGCCGCCGCGCTCATGCCCGGGAGGACGGCCGTCACCAGCGAGACCGTCATCACCCCGTGCGGCACGATCCAGAGCAGGTAGGCACTGCTGTACGCGGTGTAGCCGACGCCGCCGACGACGCCCGCCGCCTCGGCCCGCTCGCCGACCGAGGTGGCGAGCCGGGTCACCACCCAGTAGCCGAGCTGGTCGGTGAGCACCAGCAGCAGCGTCCAGCCGGCGGCCCGCAGCGGCTCGCCGAGGCCCGCCTCGCGCCAGTCCCGGCGCGGGCGCAGCCGCACCCCGGCCGCCCGCAGGCAGGGCAGCAGGACGGCGCTCTGGACGACCACGCCGAGCGTGGTGCCGGCGCCCAGCACCATCAGCCGGGTGTCCGAGAGGCTGCGCGTCCCCAGCATCGAGCCGAAGACGGCGATCACCACCAGGTTGTTGAGCACCGGCGCCCAGGCCATCGGCGCGAACCGCTTCCGGGCGTTGAGCACCTGGCCGAGCACGGTGAACAGGCCGTAGCAGAACACCTGCGGCAGACACAGGTACGCCAGCAGCACCGTGCGGTGCAACTGCGCACCGCCGTACGAGGTGTAGGCGCGCACGATCAGCGGCGCGGCCGGGACGACCACCGCCGTGATGCCGGCCAGCGCCACCACCAGCAGGCTGACCAGCCGGTCGACGTGCGCGGCGCCGCCGTCCTCCGACTCCCGCGCGGCCTTCACCAGGTGCGGCACCAGCGCGGTGTTCAGCGCGCCGCCGATCAGCAGCACGAAGAGGATGTTGGGCACGGTGTTGGCGACGTTGTAGCCGTCGGCGAGCAGTCCGGAGCCGAGGACGGCGAGGACCAGGGCGGCCCGGACGAAGCCGGTGGCCCGGGAGACGACGGTGCCGGCGGCCATCACCAGGCCGGCCGGGAGCCGTCGGCGCGGCCGGCGGTGGCTTGGTCGCAGCACGGGCGGCCTCCCCCCGTCGACCACAACTCCCTTATTCTCAGGCAGAGTTGCCCTCAAACGACTCACCCCTGCCGCCGGGCGAGGTAGCGCCGGAACGCCTTGTGCAGCGGACGGTTCACCGCGATCTCCCACTCGCCGGCGCCCTCCACCACCCGGCCGCCGGTGCCGAGCTTCCAGCGCAGCAGCCCGTGGCCCGGCGCGGCCGGGTCCAGCGACGGCTGCACGCCCCGCAGGTCGTACACCTCGGCGCCGAGCCCGTGCGCGGCCCGGATCATCGCCCACTGCAGGGCGTTGCTCGGCCGCACCCACCGCTCGTGCGAAGCCGAGCCGCCGGTCAGGTACCAGGCCCGCCGGCCGGCCGTGACGAGGTTGTGCGCGGCCAGCACCTCGCCGCCGTACCGGGCGAGGAACAACCGCATCCGGCCGGGCAGTTCACGGTTCAGCTCGGTGAACTGCCGCTGGTAGTAGCCGAGTCCGCGCCCGAGGTCGAAGTCACCGCGCAGCTGCGTCTCCGCGACCAGCGCGTGGAAGCACTCCAGGTCCGCGAAGGACCCCTCGGCGACCGACACCCCGGCCGCCCGCGAGCGGCGGATGTTCCGCCGCCACTCCGGGCTCAACCCCTCCCACAGGCCCTCGGGTTCACGCCCGGCGAGGGGCAGCCGGAAGGTGAACCGGGGCTGGGTGTCCCGCCCGGCCGGCTCCCAGCCGAGCGCCCGCAGCCGCTCCCGGGCCATCGTGCCGACCGGGTCGACGGCGTCCGGGAGCACGTCCCGCAGGTCGGCGGCGCCCCCCGCCCGGACGGCCGCCCGGACCGTCCCCGCCTCCCAGACCCGCAGGTCCAGCGGCGGGCCCAGCCGCACCGTGAACACCCCGCGCGAGCGCAGCAGTCCGACGAGCGGCTCCAGCCACCGGCCGAGGCCGGGCCCGGCCCAGTCGATCACCGGGCCCTCCGGCAGGTAGGCGAAGCTGCGCCCCAGGCCGGGGACGTCCCGGTACAGCACCAGCGCGGTGCCGACCGTCCGTCCGCCGGCACCGGTCCAGGCCAGGCTCTCGGACCGCCAGCCAGCCTTCACCCGCCCCCAGGACGGGCACTGCAGGAAGCTGACGGCCCCGTGGGCAGCGATCCAGGCCACGTGCTCCGGCCCGGGTATCGGCACCACCCGCAGCGGGCCGGTATCCGCAGCCGGCGCCGCGGCCTCCGGGAGGACGACGGTCATCGGCGAGCCCCTCTCGCGTCGGACGCCGGCGGGAAGTGCCGGCGGACGGCGAGAGCATGCGCCGGGGCGCCTGAAACGAGGCTGAGAAAGCTGAAGATCGCTTAAGCAACGTTTCGCGCCCGAATGGCATCCTGATCCGCATGGAGATTCTGGTGGTCGAGGACGACGCCCAGGTGGCCGCCGCCGTCCGGCGCGGCCTGGAGGCCGAGGGCTACACCGTCGACCTCGCCCCGGACGGTCTCACCGGCCTGCGGCTGGCGCAGCGTCACGCGTACCGGGCGATCGTGCTCGACATCATGCTGCCCGGCCTGAACGGCTACAAGGTCTGCGAGGCGCTGCGCGCGGGCGGCGACACCACCCCGATCCTGATGCTCACCGCCAAGGACGGCGAGTACGACGAGGCCGAGGGGCTGGACACCGGTGCCGACGACTACCTGACCAAGCCGTTCTCCTACCTGGTCTTCCTGGCCCGGCTGCGCGCCCTGCTCCGGCGCAGCCGGACGCCCGGCGCGCTGCTGCGGGTCGGCGACCTCTGGCTGGACCCGGCGGCCCGCCGCTGCGGCCGCGGCACCGACGAGGTCACGCTCACCGAGCGCGAGTTCGCCGTCCTGCGGTTCCTGGCCCGGCACCCGGGCGAGGTGCTGTCCAAGCGCCGGATCGTGGACGAGGTCTGGGACATCGCCTTCGACGGCGAGGACTCCATCGTCGAGGTGTACATCAGCATGCTGCGCCGCAAGGTGGACGCGCCGTTCGGCCGCCACTCGATCACCACCGTGCGCGGCGCCGGCTACCGGCTGGAGCCCTGAGCATGGCCCGCGGGACCGGCTCCCGGCTCTCCGTCCGGGTCCGCACCTCGCTCGCGGCCGGCCTGGCGGCGCTGCTGCTGCTCGGCGTCGGCGCCTGGTGGCTGCGCGGCCACCTGTACGACGCGCAGCTGGCCGCCGCCGAATCGGAGGCGCAGTACCAGGCGCGGGAGATCAGCCGGGGCTTCACCCGCGGCCGGCAGCTCCCCGAGAGCGACCTGATGCCGTACGTCGTCCTCGACAAGGACGGCCGGGTGGTCACCCTCGGCGGGCCGCTCGCCACCCAGCACCTGGCCGGCCCGCTGCCGCCGGCCGCCCCGCCGCTCGCCCCCGAGGACTGGCAGTCCCCGGGCGGGCGGATCACCGTCGGCCCGGCCGGCCCGGCCGCCGCCAACCGCTACTCGGGGCGGACCTTCACCGCCATGGGCAGCTGGAGCATGTACTTCCGCGTCTCGGACACCACCGGGCCGACGAACCCCCCGCTCGGCCCGATCACCGTGTACGTGCTGGCCACCCCGTTCGCCGCCGAGGCCGCCCTGCACACCATCGACCCGGTGCTCCGGGCCGGCGTGCCGGCCGCCGCGCTGCTGGTGGCCCTGGTCGCCTGGGTGGCGGCCAGCCGGGCCCTGCGGCCGGTGGAGGCGATCCGCGCGGAACTCGCCGAGATCGGCGAACACCGGCTGGACCGCCGGGTGCCGGTCCCCCGCTCCGGGGACGAGATCGCCCGGATGGCGACCACCACCAACGCCACCCTGGACCGGCTGGAGCGCTCGGCCGTCCAGCAGCAGCGGTTCGTCGCGGACGCCTCGCACGAACTGCGCAGCCCGATCGCGGCGCTGCGCACCAACCTGGAGGTCTCGCTCGCCCACCCGGAGCGCACCGACTGGCCGTCCGCCACCCAGGAGGCGCTGACCTCGGTCGAGCGGCTCCAGCACCTCACCGAGGACCTGCTGTTCCTGGCCCGCGGCGCCCACCCGGCCGGGGCCGGCCCAAACAGCGTCGTCGACCTCGCCGCCGTGGTGCGCGAACTCGCCGTCCGGCAGCGGCCGGTGACCGGCGGCCGGCCGGTCCTGCGGGTGGACGCCCCGGAGCCGCTGCCGGTGCGCGGCAGCCGGATCCGGCTGCACCGGCTGGTCCGGAACCTGCTGGACAACGCCCGGCGGCACGCCGGGTCCGAGATCGTGCTGGCGGCCCGGCGGACGGCGGACGGCTGCGTCCTGGAGGTCCGCGACGACGGCCCGGGCGTGCCGGCCGCGGACCGCGAGCGGATCTTCGAACCGTTCACCCGGCTGGACGAGGCGCGCAGCCGGGACGCCGGCGGCAGCGGGCTCGGGCTGGCCATCGCGGCCGACATCGCCACCCGGCACGGCGGCACCCTGCGGGTCGCCCCGTCCCCGCGCGGCGCCCGCTTCGTCCTCGAACTCCCCTGCGTCTAGGGGCTGTCCGGCGGATCCGGCCGGGCGCTCCCTAGACCCCGCCGGCCGCCGGCACCGAGGCGGCGTGGAGCGGCACCAGGGCCCGCAGCCGGAAGCCCCGGCCGCGTTCGCCCGGGCCGGTCTCCAGCCGGCCGCCGACCAGCGCGAGCCGCTCGTCCAGGCCGGAGAGCCCGTTCCCCGGCCCCGACTTGCCCGGCCCGGCCCCGTTGTCGGTGATCTCCAGGACGGCGTAGCGCTCGCCGCCGTCCTCCCACACCTCGTCGGCCCGGACCGTGCACAGCGTCGCGCCCTCGCCGTGCCGGACGATGTTGGTGACCGCCTCGCGCAGCGCCCAGGCCAGCGCGCCGGACTCCTCGCCGGCCAGCCCCGGCCAGGCGTCCACCAGCTCCGCCGGCACGTCCAGCCGGACCTGCGCGGCAGCCAACGCCGTACGGGCGGCAGCGAGTTCGACCGGCAGCGTGGGCCGGCGGAACCCGGTCACCGCCTCCCGGACGTCGATCAGCGACTGCCGGGCCACCTTCTCGATGTCGGCGACCTGGGTTCGCGCCGCCTCGTCCTTGCCGGCGTCCATGAACCTCCCGGCCAGCTCGCTCTTCAGCGTGATCAGCGACAGCGAGTGCCCGAGCAGGTCGTGCAGGTCCCGGGCGAGCCGCAGCCGCTCCTCGGAGGCGGCCAGGTGGGCGACGGCGGCCCGGGCCTGGCGCAGCTCCCGCATGGTGGCGACCAGCCGCTGCAGCCCGGTCATCGCGACGCCGGAGAGGAAGGCGGTGAGCGCGATGGTGGGGATCGCCCCCGGGTCGGCGTGGCTGAGCAGCCCGACCAGCACGGTGAGCCCGGCCGTCCCGCCGACCCCGGCGAGCGCGTAGCGCACCGGCGCGATGATCGCGACGGCCACCGAGGAGTAGGTGAACAGGGTCAGCCAGGAGGTGCCCAGGCAGAAGGCGGTCACCACCGCGGTCAGCACCATCGCCCCGACCACCGCGTGGCAGGCCCGCGGCCGCATGCTCTCGGTCGAGCGGAAGACCACCAGGCTGACGTAGCAGCCGAGGAAGCCGGCCAGGGCGGCCCACCCGGCCACCGTGGCGGCCGTGGTGTGCTTGCCCTGGAGCAGGTCGCCCACCGGGTACGCGAGGTAGACCATCCAGAGCAGCATCCAGGCGACCTTGACCAGCAGTTGCCGCCTGGTCTCGACCGGAGCGCCGGGGACGTTCATGAACGACACGCGCCCCACCCCCACCTCCGGATGCTCGTCGGACCGGTGGGAGCGGGGCGTGTCTGGCATGGGCGCCATCATGCCTGCCGGGTGTCCCGGCGGTACAGCGCGGTCGCGGCCGCCGTGAAGACCACCAGGAAGCCGGCCAGACCGGCGACCGCGACCAGGTCGAGCGAGTGCCCGGGCCGGGTGAAGGCGGCCAGCTGGTTGTACAGGTACACCGGGTTGAACCGGGCGATCTTCTCCAGCGTGCCGGTCACCGGGAACCACGTCCCGCCGAACAGCGCCATCGCCATGTAGGCGATCATCACGATGGTCTGCACCGAGTCCGGCGCCGCCGCGTACCCGAACGCCACCCCGAGGGCCGCGAAGACGAAGCTGCCCAGCCAGAGCGCGGCCGCCAGGCCGGCCCACTGGCCCGCGTCCAGCCGCACGCCCTGGCTCGCACCGACCGCGAACACCACCAGGATCGCGGGCAGTGTGGTCACCGCACCGGCGGCGATCTTCGCCACGGTGTACGCCCGGCCGGGCAGCGCGGTCAGCCGCAGCTGGCGGGTCCAGCCGCTCTTGCGCTCCAGCGAGATCCGCTGGGCGCTGCCGGTCAGCACCGAGCCGACCGCGCCGAAGGTGGCCATCGAGACCATGAAGTAGGTCTTCACCGGCAGGCCGCCGGCCAGCTTGCCCGTGCCGTAGGCGTTGATGAAGAAGAAGTACATCAGCGCCGGGTAGAGGACCGAGAAGAGCAGGTACTTCCTGTTGCGCAGGGTGCGCACGATCTCCAGCCGGACCAGGGTCGTCATCGCACGGCCTCCGCGAACTCGGTGCTGCCGGCGGCGTCCTGCTCGCCGGTGATGGTCAGGAAGGCCTGTTCCAGGCCCAGGCCGGTGACCTCCAGGCCGCGCGGGTACAGGCCCGCGCGGTAGAGCCCGGCGACGCCGGCGTCGGCGTCCGCGGTCCGGATCCGGACCGTCCGCACCCCCGGCACCCGGGCGCTGACGTCCAGCGACAGCGTCCCCGGCAGGGTGCGCAGCAGCGACTCGTCGCACGGGCCGTCAGCGTCGTGCAGTTCGAAGGTGATCCGGCGGGCCCCGGCCTTCGCCTTGATCTCGGCGGAGGTGCCGTCGGCGATCAGCCGGCCCCGGTGCAGCACCAGGACGCGGTCGGCGATCGAGTCCGCCTCCTCCAGGTAGTGGGTGGCGAACAGCACCGTGCGCCCGGCGTCGGCCTGCGCCCGCATGCTCGCCCAGAACGCCTGGCGGACGGAGACGTCCATGCCGGTGGTCGGCTCGTCCAGGACGATCAGGTCGTTGGCGCCCGCGATGGCGAGGGCGAAGCGGACCCGCTGCTCCTGGCCGCCGGAGAGCTTGTCGACCCGGCGGCCGGCCAGCTCGGTGATCCCGGCGTCGGCCAGCACCTCCGTGACGGCCCGGCCGCGCGGGTGGACGTCGCAGGCCAGCCTCACCAGCTCGCGCACCGTGACGTCGGCCATCAGGCCGCCGCTCTGCAGCATCGCGCCGACCCGGCCGGCCGCGACGGCGGCGCGCGGCGTGCCGCCGAACAGCGTGACGGTGCCGCGGTCGGGCTCGCGCAGGCCGAGCAGCAGGTCCAGGCTGCTGGACTTGCCGGCGCCGTTCGGGCCGAGCAGGGCGACGGTCTCGCCCGGCCGCAGCACCAGGTCCAGGCCGTCGACGGCCCGTACCCGCCCGTAGTTCTTGCTGACGCCCCGGAAGGCGGCCACCTCCGCACCCATCGCCTCGGTCCTCTCCCCAGCTGGTGTCGTTCGCACCACCCGAGGGTCCCGCGCGGGCCCGGTCCGGCGGCAGTGTGCGCCGTCGTGGTTCCGGCATGACGGATGTCATGCCGGCGGCCGGTACCCGGATCACGGGCACCGGCCGCCGGAAGGTGGGGCCCGGCCCGTTACCGCAGGCCCAGCGACTTCTTCACGAAGTCGACCTGGAGCAGCAGCAGGTTCTCCGCGACCTCCTCCTGCGGGGTCATGTGCGTGACGCCCGACAGCGGCAGCACGGTGTGCGGCCGGCCGGCCGCCAGCAGGGCGGAGGAGAGCCGCAGGGTGTGCGCGGCCACCACGTTGTCGTCCGCGAGCCCGTGGATGATCATCAGCGGGCGCTCCAGCCCGGCCGCGTACCCGCTGAGCGAGTTGGCCGCGTACACCTCGGGCCGCTCGGCCGGGTGGCCGAGGTAGCGCTCGGTGTAGTGGGTGTCGTACAGCTCCCAGTCGGTCACCGGGGCGCCGGACACGGCCGCGTGGAAGACGTCCGGGCGGCGCAGCACGGCGAGCGCGGCGAGGTAGCCGCCGTACGACCAGCCGCGGATGGCGACCCGGCCGAGGTCGAGCGGGAACTCCGCGGCGAGCGCCTGCAGCGCGTCCACCTGGTCGTCCAGGGTGGCCCCGGCGAAGTCGAAGGCGATCGACTTCTCCCAGGCCGGACCGCGCCCGGGGGTGCCGCGCCCGTCGGCGACGACCACCGCGAAGCCCTGGTCGGCGAACCACTGCGAGTTGAGGTGCGGGTTGTGCGCCTGGACGACGCGCTGGCCGTGCGGGCCGCCGTACGGGTCCATCAGGACGGGCAGCAGGCCGTCCCGCTCGCGGTCGTAGCCGGTCGGCAGGAAGACCGCGGCGGGGATGCGGCGCTCGCCGGCGAAGCGGAAGACCGGCCGGGCGGTGATGGCCGGCGTCTCGGCGTAGGAGTCGATGGTGGCGACGACGTCCACCACCACGCCCTCCGGCAGGTCGCGGGCGACCTGGACGAGCGTGCCGGGGAGGTCGGGCTCGGCGGTGGCCCGGACGGTGATGCCGGCCGCGTGCACGGCGGTGGTGACGGAGGTGAACGGCCGGCCGTTGGCGGCCTCCCAGGCGAGCCGCTTGCCGTCGTGGCCGATCCGGCCCACGGCGATCCAGCCGGGCTCGGGGTCGGTCTCCGCGGCGCCGCCGGAGGCGGTGAAGAAGACCTCCTCCGCGGTGACCGCGAGCACCGAGCGCAGGTGCAGGTCGGCCCCGGTGACGGCGTGGTCGCCGATCACCAGCGCCCGGACCCCGCCCTCGTCGCCGATCCGGACCAGCTTGCCGTCCGGCGTCCAGGCCGGGACGCCCTGGAACAGCTCCAGCCAGGCGTCGTCCCGCTCCTCGTGCAGCACCTCGGTGGCCCCGGTCCCGACGTCCACGCCGAGGATCCGCTGGCTGCGCTGGTCACGGGCCTGGACGAGCAGCAGCGGCACGCCGCCCTTCGACCAGTGCACCCGGGCCAGGTACGGGAACGCCTCGCGGTCCCAGGCCACCTCGGTCCGGGTGCCGTCCAGGCCGAGGGCCCAGAGGCCGACCTCGGCGTCGGCGGTGCCGGCGGCCGGGTAGGCGACCTCGGCGGGCTCGCTGCCCGGGTTGGCCGGGTCGGCGATCCACCAGCGGCGGACCGGGCTGTCGTCGGCCCGCTCGACCAGCAACCGGTCGCTGTCCGGGGACCACCAGAAGCCGCGGTCGCGGCCCATCTCCTCCTGGGCGATGAACTCGGCCTGGCCCCAGGTGACGTTCGGGCCGTCGGGGGAGGCGAAGGCCCAGTCGGCGGTGCCGTCGGTGCGGGTGAGCCGCAGCTCGCCGGCGGTGTTGGCGTACGCGACGAAGACCCCGTCCGGGGAGAGCCTCGGGTCCACCAGCGGGCCCTCGGCGGGCAGCTCGGTGCTGGTGCCGGCCACCAGGTCGGCGGTGAAGAGCCGGCCGGAGAGGGCGAAGGCGGCGCGCTTCCCGGCGCCGTCGAGCGCGTAGCCGACGATGCCGGCCGAGCCCTCGCGGCTGCGCTCGCGGCGGGCCTTCTCGGCCTGAGAGAGGTCCTCCTCGCCGCCGCCGAGCAGGACGGCCGGGTCGGCGGCGATCCGCTCCTCGCCGGTGGCGGTGTCGAGGGTCCAGAGCAGGTTGGCCCGGTCGCTGCCGGAGCGCGAGCGCAGGAAGACGACCCGGGAGCCGTCGGATGCGACGGAGAACGACCGGGGCGCACCGACGGTGTAGCGCAGGGTGCGCGCGTACTGCCTCGGGAAGGTGTCCGCAGGGGTGTGGGAGGTCATGGCACCGACCCTATGACGTTCCGGTCCCGCTGCCCCGTGCGCGGTGATCACTCGTTCGGAGCATCGCGCGGAAGTGTGCACCGATCGGCGGTACACCCCTTCCGACCGGCCCATGCGCCCCATTTGTGCCACCATGCCCCGGCGTGTGCAGACTCACTGAACGTCATGAGCCCCTCACGCATCGGGTATGACTGGTCCCAGGAGTGATCGCCAGGCCCCGTCCCGGGCCGCCGGTCACCCGACCGCAAGTCCCGCACGGTCCCGACCGCCGCCTCCCCGAGGGGGTGGCGCACCCGAGAAGGGGTGTGAGCCGCCATGGCTTTGTCCGTCTCCGCAGCCATGCTGATGCTGGTCATCGTGGTGGTGCTGATCCGCCGCTCCGGCCTGAAGCTCGCGCACGCGATCATCTGTGCACTGCTCGGCTTCTACCTGGCGTCCAGCTCCATCGCCCCCTCGATCAGCCAGGTCACCAGCAACCTCGCCGGGATGATCAACGGCCTGAAGCTCTGAACCCCGCCGCGCGGTCGTTAGGCTTCCCCCCATGACTACCGGCCGCCGCCTGCTCCTGGTCCACGCCCACCCCGACGACGAGTCGATCGGCAACGGCGCCACGATGGCCAGGTACGCCGCCGAGGGCGCCGGGGTCACCCTGGTGACCTGCACCCTCGGCGAGGGGGGCGAGGTGATCGGGCCGGAGCTGGCCCACCTGACGGCGGACCGGGACGACACCCTCGGCCCGCACCGGATCGGAGAGCTGACCGACGCCATGCGCGCGGTCGGCGTCGCCGACTTCCGCTTCCTGGGCGGCCCGGGCCGCTACCGCGACTCCGGGATGATGGGCGTCCCCGAGAACGACGCGCCGGACTGCTTCTGGCGGGCCGACGTGGACGAGGCGGCCGGGCACCTGGTCGCCGTGGTCCGCGAGGTCCGGCCGCAGGTGCTGGTCACCTACGACGAGAACGGCGGCTACGGGCACCCGGACCACATCCAGGCGCACCGGGTCGCGATGCGCGCGTACGACCTGGCCGCCGACCCGGCGTACCGGCCCGAGCTGGGCCCGGCCTGGCGGATCGCCAAGGTGTACTGGAACCGGATGCCGCGCTCGGTGCTCGACCGGGGCCTGGCCCGGACCGCCGCCGAGGCCCGGTTCCCCGGCGTCGCGCAGCCGGCCGACGTCCCCGGCGTGGTGGACGACGCCGTGGTCACCACCGTGCTGGACGGCACCGCGTACGCCGGCCGGAAGGCCGCCGCGATGGCCGCGCACGCCACCCAGGTCACCGTGTCCGGCGACTTCTTCGCGCTCTCCAACCACCTCGGGCAGCCGCTGTTCGCCACCGAGTACTACCAGCTGGTGCACGGCCAGGCCGGGCCGCGGCAGCCGGAGGAGGACCTCTTCGACGGGCTCGACACCGGCCTCGGCTCCGGCCTCGGCTCCGGGCTCGGCACCGCCGCAGGCCTGACCGTCGAGGAGGGCACCCGATGACCGGGCCCGTGGACGAGCGGAAGGCGGCCCCGCGCCGCTCGGTCCTGGCGGCCGTCCTGGGCACCCGGGACGAGCGCCTGAAGGAGTCCCAGCCCCCGCTCGCCGGGCGGATCGCGGCTTATGTCCTATTCTTCCTGCTGGGCTTCGCGGTGTCGGTATGCGGAGCATTTGTGCAGGCCTTGTGGCCGCCCGTGGGAGTCCTGCTGGCGCTCGCGGCCACCGGCGCGACCTTCTACGCGGGCCTGCGGGTGACCGGCACCCGGCTCGGCGCGGCCCTTCCCGCGGCCGGCTGGTTCCTCGCCCTGCTGCTCCTGATGGTCCCTCGGCCCGAGGGGGACAACGTCCTCTGGACCAATGCCACGTCGCTCGCCTGGCTGTTCGTCGGATCGATCCTGGGCGTGATCTGTGCCACCCTGCCGACCCGGACCAGCTGGTTCCCGGGGGTGCCCGGACCCCCGCGCTGACCACCCCGGACGGGCCGCGTACGGTACCGCGTACGACGAGCAGTCAGGACCACACGGCCGTACTCTCATACCGGAGGAACCGGACGTATCAGGTTCTATCCGAACCAGTTCACCGCTCAGTTCTTCCCAGTATGGTGGTGCCGCAGAACGCCGTACCCGACGCCGCCCGCCAGGTCCGGCGCCCACGAACCGCGGTCGGGCCGCACGGCCCGGCCCGCGAACCCGGAGCAGAGCAGCATTGAGCAGCCGCGAATCTGAGAACGCCCACCCGACGCCTCGGCGCACGGGGCCGGACGCCTACCCGTCGGGCACCCCGCCCTACGGCACACCGGGGTTCCCCGGCGGCGACCGTGCGGGTGCCGGTGCCGCCCAGGGCTCGGCGCCGGGTGACGAGGACGAGGCCCCGAAGACCGAGACCACGCTGACCACGCGGGTCCGGATCAACATCCCCGGCTCGCGTCCGATCCCGCCGGTGGTGGTCCGCTCCACCGTGAAGAACGAGGACGGCCCCGGCGAGGAGAAGCCGCCGGCCGCCGCCGACCCGGCCGGCCCCCGGCACCGCTCCGCCGCGCCCGCCTCCCCCGTGCTCGGGGTGATGGAGGGCGGCGCCCGGACGGCGACCCCGCCGAACCTGCCGCCGGAGTGGGACATCCCGCCGGCCACCTCCGAGTCCGAGTCCACCGGCGCCTGGTTCCGGCCGCGCGAACGCGGTCACACGCTGCGCTCGGAGACCGACACCGAGGTCGTCGCGCACCTGCTGGGCGAGGTGTACGAGGGCGACCTGGCCGAGGCGATGC